>JAEZAY010000438.1 GCA_023427575.1 Bacteroidota bacterium
GATTTATTCCGGAGCCCGATTTTTTTGCTCCACTTTTTTTCTAAAAAAAAGTGGAAGAGGTGATTTACAATGACTGCCCGTAATTAGCTATTGATAAAGGTTTCCGGTGAATAAGAAATGATTAACCGGACACCAATGCCGAATAATCTTAAATTAGGAAATGCAAATCTTTCTTATCCCCATCCTCATAATCGCTGCTATGGCTTCCCGGCAGCAATCGGATAATCCGCTGATAGATAAAAACGCCACACCGGAAACCATCGCGCTTTTTAAAAATTTGAAGAGGTTGTCTAAAAATCATACGCTGTTCGGGCATCAGCATGCAACCGAATACGGGCATGGATGGTATGGCGATTCAAACCGTTCCGACGTGAAGTCCGTTACCGGATCGCATCCGGCAGTGATTGGAGTGGATCTGTTGGGTTTTAGCGGGTTCCCGGAATCAGTAATTGAAAAAAATAAAAAAGATCTGAGTAAAATAGTAACGGATACCTATAACCGAGGCGCTGTGATTACGATCGCCTGGCATTTTAATAACCCGGTATCGGAAGGGGGCTTTTACTGGAAAGACAGTGTGTCGCTGCCGGCCGTCCGGTACATTATTCCCGGTGGTGAGGCGCATGAAAAATACCGGCAGATCCTGGCCGGGATCGGGGAATGGGCGAAGGGAACTATTGGCGCCGATGGGAAGGTCGTACCCATGATTTTTCGTCCTTTTCATGAGTTTGACGGAGGCTGGTTCTGGTGGGGAAAGCCGCATTGTACAAAAGCGGAATTCATCGCGCTATGGCGATTTACCGTTTCCTATTTACGCGATACCATAGGTGTTCGAAACTTCATCTATGCCTTTTCACCCGATAATCGTTTTAATACGGCTGAAGAATTTCTGGATCGCTATCCGGGCGATGAATGGGTGGACATGCTTGGTATGGATAATTACGGCGACATGGGCCGGGACGGCTATAAGTTGGAATCGGCAACCCGAAAGCTGAAAATTGTTTCGGATCTCGCCATCAGCAAAAACAAACTGGCTGCTTTCACCGAAACCGGTCTCGAATCGCTGCCCAATCCGGTCTGGTGGACGGAGGTGCTGCTGAAGGTTATGAAAACAAAGGGCCTGGAACTTTCATACGTGCTGGTTTGGCGCAACGATGTAAAAAGCAATACTCATTTTTACGCGCCCTATCCCGGCCATCCAAATGTGCCCGATTTTATCCGGTTTTACAATGACCCCTTTACCCTTTTTGAAAAAGATCTGGATTCTATCTACAAATGGGATCACTAAAACATTGCAGGATGGGGATCATTGTGCCCGGATCTGAATTTTCACCAATGAATCGGAAAAGAGATTTCAGCCCAATCCCGGGGGCAGTCAGAAGGCCTTCCCCTGGTTCCGAGTGGATGTTTTTTCAGATTTGGCCACTCATTTTTTTCAAATACAACGCATGGTTCAAAACCTCCGTCTTTATACCCGTTAAAACGAATAAAAATGGATAATAAGCGTAAACCGGTTTCCCTGCTTTTTTGCCTGTTAATGGATTTTCTGGGTTATGCAACCTATGCGATCCCTTTTTTAGGTGAGTTTGCCGATATTGTATGGGCGCCCCTGTCTGCATTTATATTCTTTAAAACCTTTGGTGGATGGAAAGGTGCTTTCGGTGGGATTTTCAATTTTGTGGAAGAGATAATGCCGGGACTGGACTTTATTCCAACCTTCACCATAACCTGGGTGGTTAAATATTTTACTGAAAAAAAGACCGCTGTACCGGTGAAGCCGATTATTTTATCTGGCAGATAAAATCGGTTCTATTAAAACAAAACCGAATTAAAAAGGCTCCGGTAAGGGAGCCTTTCGATTTTATTAGATTCTGTATGCATCCATTCAGAACTGTCGGAACTGGAAATAGAGCGGGTTTAATTGGCAAGTTCGTTTTGTATGGCCTGCCTGATTTCTTCAAGTTTAAAGGGTTTAGAAACATAGGCATTCATTCCGGCATCAAGGCATCGTTCGCGGTCGCCTTTCATGGCATCTGCCGTCAGGGCTATGATGGGAATGCTTCTGTATGGCTCCGGAAATTTCCGGATCTGCCGGGTTGTTGTATATCCATCCATTTCCGGCATATTAATATCCATAAAGATCAGGCTTGGATGCAATGAGGGCAATATTTCCAGGGCCTGTTTTCCATTGTTTGCTTCCACGGTTTTGAAACCCATCCGCGATAACACTTCCGTTATCAGCATCATATTAATGGGATCATCTTCTACAACCATCACCGTTGATGAATCGGAAATTTTCTCAATACTTGGGATCAGTACCTTTTCCGTTTTTGATACGGGGCCCGTCATAAACAGCGAACACAAAAGGCTATAAAGCTCAAAGGTTTGATCCGGCTTTGTAAGCAAGCGGTTAAATCCTGCTTTTTCCGCTTCATTCTGATATTGCGTTTTCTCCATGGCGGCAACCATTAATAATCGCGGAATTGAAGCCGTGGCCGGGTTGCTTTTTAGTTTTTCGCCCAGTTCCAAACCGCTCATGCCCGGCATATGCAGATCTGCAATGATCAGATCAAAAGGTTCCCGCGTTTTGATCATCTCCAGCGCTTTCTGACCATTGGAAGCAAGCTCGCAATCTATCTTGAAGCAGGTCAGAATTTCATTCATAAGCCACTGGTTGGTCTTATTATCATCCACCACCAACACTTTTTTAATTGGAGGCAGATGGTCGGCGACGATCTGGGGCTGCTGGTTCAACACCTGCATGGGAATATGCAATGTAAATGTGCTCCCCTTGCCCATCACACTTTTTACCGTCAGGGTGCCGCCCATCAATTCTGCCAGGCTTTTCGAAATGGTCAGGCCAAGCCCGGTGCCACCGAAATGCCGGGTGGTAGATGAATCGGCCTGGGTAAAGCTTTCAAAAATTTTCTTCAGCTTTTCACCGGAAATACCAATCCCGGTATCACGAACGGCAATCTCCAGGTCGAGGTACGATAAACCATCACGGCGGTAAATTTGTCCTGCTTTGAGTACAGAGATCAGGATTTCGCCGGAGGAAGTAAACTTGATGGCATTACCAAGCAGGTTTACCAGGATCTGGCGGATTCGGACGGGATCGCCGTTAAACTGGGCGGGAAGATCGGGCTGGATATAACAAAGCATCTCGAGGTTTTTCTCAAATGCTTTTACGGTAAGAATATCCACGGTTTCTTCTACCAGTTCGTCCAGTCTGATCGGGGTTTTATCGATGTTCAGTTTTCCCGCTTCAATCTTGGAGAAGTCGAGAATATCATTGATGATACCCAATAATCCAAAAGCCGATTTTTTTACATTGCCCAGATAATCACGCTGCGATTTTTGCAGGTCGGTGGTAAGCACCAGATCGGTAAATCCGATGATGCCATTCATCGGTGTTCGCAGTTCATGACTCATATTGGCCATAAACTCACTTTTGGCGCGGCTGGCCGTTTCAGCAAGGTCTTTCGCCAGAACCAATTCTCTTTCCATCTGTTTGCGTTCTATAGCCGCAGCTAAAGTAGAAGCAAAGGATTGCAGAATTGAAAATTCGGTGATGGTCCATTCCCGTTCATTCTGGCAATCGCTGAAACCAACAAATCCCCAGAATTCATTTAATGAAAAGATCGGGATCACTGCGAGTGCCTTCACCCCGGTATCGTTAAAGTACTGGTTCAGCCATTCCCCTTTTGCATCTTTTGTATTACAGAAATAAATATCCTCTTTGCGCAGGGTTTGAATGATTTCACTGTCTTCAAGCAGGGGCAGATTTTGTTTTTCATCCTGTGGCGCCGAAAGCTCGCCGGTGAAACTATCCCAGTGTACAAGCTGGCTGGTAATCACCGTTCCGTTCTGATAGTTATAGTCATTTTTAAATACATTCACCGCATCTACCTGCATTTTGATCCCAAGTAGCTGTATGGCTTCGCCGATGGCATCTTCCAGACTGTTGTTAATGATCAGCTGATGTGTGGCTTCAGCAACGGCCTGTAATAACTGATCCTTCCGGCGTAGGGTATCTTCTACTTTTTTGTTTTCGGTGATATTATGCGCAAAACCCAGTACGCCCCAAATATATCCATCCGCATCGCGCAGGGGTACTTTTACAATGCTCATAAACTGCGGTTTACCATCCACGATAGTCAGCTCTTCCGGAATGTATTTCACTTTTCCGGTATTAACCACTTCCTTATCGTCGTTCCATACTCCTCTGATATCTTTTTCCGGGTTCCCTACCACCAGTTCGGCGGGAAATCCCAGCTCAATATCATTCTTTCCAACAAAATCCTGTGGCGACATTTTCAGGCTGTCGGCATGTGCCTGGTTGACCAGCAAAAACCGGTGACCCAGATCTTTAATATAGATCCAGTCGGGGGTTGAATTAATAACGGTTCGCAGCAATTCTTCCGACTGTTTCATTTCTGCCAGCAATTGTTCACGCTCGGCTTCCACGCGTTTGCGCTCGGCAATATCTCTTGTTGTACAGATCAGGCGAACTACTTTTCCTTCCTCCTTCACTGTTTTTACGATCGATTCAAGCCATACATACTCATCGTCGATGGTGCGCATCCGGTATCGGATTGTAAACGATTCACGCTCCTCCAGAGTTGGAAATTCGGGCGAAATGGAGAACTTGAAAAGATCTTCCGGATGAACAAAATTCAGAATTGGCTGCCCTTCCACCTGTTCAGGACTGAACCCAAGTATTTTCTGTACGGAGGGTGATATATAGCGGAGAGTGGTATCGGGCAGATGTTCAGAGATCAGATCTTCGGAATGTTCGGCAAGCAAACGGAACTTCCGTTCGCTGTTCAGCAGGGCCTCTTCCGCTTCTTTCTGAAACGTGATATCCTGGGTAATGCCAAACGCTTTCTGGGGATCAAGAATTTTTACATTGATCAGCAAATGCCGGATCATTCCCTTCGCGGTTTTTATCCGGAAATTGGCCGATACCTCCAGGTTATGGCGAAAGCGGTTCTTTACAGCATCCTGATAGGTTTCATTCAGGCAGGCCTGGTCTTCCGGCACAACATACTGATGCAAGAAATCTTCAAAATTCATCAGCTCCGATTCATCCTGATTGATGTCCAGCAGGCTCAGCAGCTCCTTGCTCACTTCAAACTCATGGGTATGAAGGCTGATCTTGAAGCTTCCCATTTTCGCATAGGTCATGGCGTAAGAAGAGGTTTGAATGGCCTCTTCACGCATGCTTTCAGCAATCACTTTATCGGTTACATTAATCCCAATCGCCTGCAGTTCGCCTGCAACGCCATTATTATCAAGAAGGGCGATCATCTCCCATTCTGTCCACACAAATTCCCGCGAGTTGAAAATCTGGGTCCGCAGTCTCAGTTTATGGATCTCACCCGGATTTTCCCAGCATTTGCTGATCAGCTTCCGGTATTCATCCAGGTCTTCGGTAAAAAAGATTTCTTTATAATATCTCCCCCTGATCGAATTTTCAGTGTGACGGAATGTTTTCAAAAATTCAGGATTGGCATAGGTGATCTGTCCCGTATGATCAATCCGGATAACATAATTGGTTTGGGAATTCAGAATCGAGCTGAGGTAAATCTTTTCATTCAGCAGATCATTTTTTGCTTTCTGCAGATCCAGGTAATTTTTCTGGTTGGACTTAAATAAAGGCTCCAGCACCAGTAAGCTTAAACAAAGTAAAGCAATGATCAGCGAGGCCAGCTTTCCGGTATTGATGGAGTTGGCGGCCTGGGCGCGGGCATGTATTTCCTCCTTATAATAATCGGTAAGATCGGTCATTATGGAAAGAAATCGCTCTTCATTATACCGCAGTTCGCGCAGGTAAATCGCGCGGTTTATCGCCAGGGTAGCTGAGTCGGAATGCAGAATTTCATTGCCGATAGCAGTAATTGGTCTGAGATGCGCTCCAGCCCGGGCCAGGTGGATTCTAACTTCAAAATCGCGGGGCGGAGTGGGCAGCTCTCCTATATTTATTTCGGTATTAAGATAGCGCTGATTGGAATCAATTTTTAAAATCGCATCGGCCAGATGCTGGCGGGATTTCGCTTCTTCTGTAGAACTCAGCGTTTGCTGCAGCAGAATGGTGGATTCCTTTGTGATCAACTGGCTGAGCATTTGCTGCGTACCCGCAACACTTACTACAACCGTCAGGTTCCCGTTTTCTTTCGACTTTTCCTGGATCAGGAGATAGCCAAAGAAATTGGATAACAGCAAAATAGCAAGCACAAATACTCCTAACCGGAACAGCCTGCGGGTGGAACTGATCATTGTTTTCTAAGGGTGTTAGGCCTAAATAACTCTGAAACAGCCAATTCTATTGAGTGCAGACGAATATTTATTTTATTGTTCAGTTTCCTGCCGGTCACAGGCGAGGGGCTCAGCCAGCTTTGCAAATTCCGAAAAGAAGATCCGGGTTGGCCGTATTTAGAAAATTAATAGTTAACTACTTGCTCTTCAATAAGTTCTGGTACTTTTCTGAATTCATACTGCTGGTTTCTCAGTTGAGGTTCAAACCCGGCTTCACGAATGGCTTCCTGAATACTTTTATACGTAAAGCGATGGGGGGCTCCTGCCGCACTAACCACATTTTCTTCAATCATGATGCT
>JAEZAY010000136.1 GCA_023427575.1 Bacteroidota bacterium
ATTGCAGGATTGATTGCGGTTAGGAAAAAGCGATACCTAACGCATCGGAACATTATGATGTCGGCAATGGTATTATCAGCATTATTTCTGGTATCGTATATCTGCCATCATCTGTTCGCAGGCGAAACTTCCTTTGGCGGCAGCGGCTCCATCCGGTATCTGTATTTTTTCATCCTGATCACGCATATTCTTCTGGCAGCCATCATTCTTCCATTCATCTTGTTCACTACATACCGGGCTTTGGCCGGCGAATGGAAGCGCCACAAAAAACTGGCCCGGATCACCTGGCCGGTGTGGATTTACGTTTCTGTAACAGGCGTAATCGTTTATCTCATGATCAGTCCCTATTACACCTAAAACTTTTTTACCTCCGTAAGCAATAGTTTAAAGTTTCGAGGGGTCCCAGAACAGCTGCGAAAAATCTTTAACCTGGTTGTTTTCGACAATAATTCCTTCGCGAACCAAAAGGCGCTCCATTTCATCGGGGTCAGAAAAATGCTGCTTCCCGGTTAACAATCCCTGCCTGTTAACAACGCGATGGGCGGGAACGGGAGGGTGGATATTGTGCGCGTTATTCATTGCCCATCCAACCATCCGCGCTGAAGACCTTGCCCCCAATGCTGCGGCAATGGCACCATAGGAACTAACTCTTCCAAACGGAATTTGCCGCACCAGCTCATAAACCTGCTCAAAAAAGGAATTTTCGCGCCCACCGGATGGCAAAACCTTCCGGAGCTTTTCAGCGGGATTTCTTATCGGCCTTTGTTTCGCCATATTTTATCCTTTGATTGCGTAAAACAGAACGATGCGGTTCAGCCACCGCCACATAATCATAAGGGCAATGCAGGCACCCATTTCCGCAGCATCTTCCTCTTTTCAGGTGGTATGTTTCCGTCAGCACCATCAGGCCTTCGGCGTTATAATAGAAATCAATTCCCTCTTTCATCCCTTTCCACAATCTGTTTTAGTTCTTCATCTTTTTCAACCGGCATCGGCTTGTTCAGCCTGAATTGCAGGTAGTGAATCCGGTTGCTTTTGGCAATATCCAGACTTTCATAATACGTTTTAATCTGCAGAATTTCCGGGATTTCTTCCAGGGCGTACACATTGTCGTAGTCCGAGATAACTTCCAGCCCGTATAGATTAATCACCGTTTTGGTGAACCGGTACAGGTCGGGTGAATCGGTTTTCAGGTGAATGCTGCCGCCTTCACGAACAAGCTGCTGGTATAAGCGCAGAAACCTGGGATGAGTTAATCTTTTTTTGGCTTTCGAAGTTCGCAACTGCGGATCGGGAAATGTGATCCAGATCTCATCAATTTCACCGCCTTCGAAATATTGATCAATCTTATCAATCTGGCTCCGGACAAAGGCGACATTGTTCAGGTTTTCAGTCAGCGCTTTTTTTGCTCCCACCCAGATCCGGTTCCCCTTCAGATCAATTCCAATAAAATTTTGTTGGGGATAGATCCGGCTCAGGCCAACTGCGTATTCACCCTTGCCACAAGCAAGTTCCAGCGTAATCGGGTGATCATTGTTAAAGAAGTTTTTCCATTTGCCCTGCATTCCCTCCGGGTACTGGAAAACATTCTTAAATGTCCCGATCTCTGCAAACCGTTTTAATTTTTTCTGTGCCATTGGCCGGCAAATGTAAACATTTTGGAAGCGGGCAAGGGGTAGTTTAAAAACTTAGGTTTGCGGATGGACCAGCTCTACCTCCACCTGCTTGTAGTGGATGGCATAGCTTAAAGGCTTAATGGGATCCTTATGATTCAGGGCCCACACTTTGGTGAATGCCGCTCCGAAATAAAGAATGAATGAAGAGTAGAACACGAATAATAACAGCAACACCAGCGAGCCGGAAGCTCCATACAGGGAGCCGATATTTCCTGACAGTAACAGGTAACCCAAAACCAGTTTTCCAAGGTTGAACAGAATACTGGTGAGCAATCCGCCTACAAAAGCCGAACGCCAGGAAATCCGCGCATCGGGCAGGTAGCGAAACAGGGCTACAAACCAAAGCGTGACGATTATTACCGATATGATATAGTTCAGGGCCCCGTTAAAATAGGGTCCGATTTCAGGCCATAGCTGGTTCACATATTTTCCAAGGAAAGCCTGCACGGCATCACCCAAAAGGCTCGACAGGAACAGCACGCCTGTAAACAGAATTACCAGTACCGATTGCATTCGGGCCTTCAGTCTTTGTCCTACATTTCTTTTCGCTTCCACCCGGATCTTCCAGATCTGGTTAATAGAAGAATTGATCACCTTAAATAAGGTGGTGGCGACAAAAATTAAAAAGATAAGAATGCCAACGGTGAGAATCCGGTTTTGGGCCAGGTCGCGAAAACCTCTTAAGGTGTTGATGAGCTGATCAACGGCACCTTCTCCCAACATTCCTTCCAGTCGCGTAAATAACTGGCGACTGATCATTCTCCGGTTGAAAATTGAACCCAGCGCAAGGATGAGAATCATTAATATGGGCGGCAGGGCGAAAGTGGTAAAAAAGGCGGTTGCTCCGGCCAGCCGGAGGGGGTCATTTGAACGGAATTCCGTAAAAGCATCTTTCAGGAGCCTGGTCAGAACAGGAACAGAAAATCTACCCATATTTGCCATTCTAATGGCATTGAAGATAACAATTATGCCACTAAAGCTTTAGAAACGAAATTCTTTCCGTCGGGCGGGGCGACATACGTCGTTTATGGCCTGTACTTCCCCTGAACCAGAAATCCAGATTGGGTACCGAATTAAAAAGCGAACCGCCTGAAATATTAAACCCGCCTCTGTTCGAAGCGGGCTTAATCATTTATCTCTTTTTGTTTAAAGCTGATGAAGGTTATTCAGCAAAGAGACATTGGACGTTTGGTTTCATAGTGCCGGATCAGATGGTTTACGGATTTTCGGCTGGTTTTTCAACAGGTTTGGATTCGGACTTGGTTTTGGATCGGATTATTGGACTTTGTCGTTTTGACCATACAAAGATGGGCCATTTTCCCAGCTCTTTCCAAATGATGGAATCAGAGATTTAGTCCAATGCTGGTTTTCACTTCAGGTACTAAATATAACTGCTTAGAGTTCGTGCAATTACGTATGGCTGGTTTCGTAAGTTTTCGATAAGGCCGATTCGATAAAGCTTTTTCATTCAGTGAATATCTAAATCCAAAAAAGACATTGCTGTCGGGGTAATAATTTTGCATTCACCCGAAACCTTTATGAATAGTAAATTTGAAGCAGTCATTGTTAATAATCCCTTCCACTTTTTTTTAGAAAAAAAGTGGAGCAAAAAAATCGGGCTCCGGAATAAATCCTAAAAATTGAAACGCCCGGCTAAATAAAAACAAGTCACAGCTAATGAATATAACCCAGCGGCAGTAGGACTTACGAGCTAAAGATCATCTCCGAGCTTCGGTAACAACTGTTTTTATTTTACGCCGTTCGTTTCAATTTTCTTAACGGATTTCTTCCGAGGCCCGGGGAATACATCTTACCCTGACACTAATGATGTGGAAATGTGCAAATTCAAAAACGGAGGGCGTGAGATAGTAAAACCAGTCGTCACCAGTCGGGAAACGGTCTTTAGTTAGTATGTCCTGCTATTACTGGGTTATATCATTGCATTGCCCGGCTTTTTAGGAATCACCCATTTCCTTTTAATCCCGCTCTTAATTGCTTATCTTACCAGGGATGTTTTTTGGTCTGGAATAGTTCAATGCCGCGCTTCTGTTATTTCTGGTTCATGTCTTTAGCCCTAAAACGATTGCCCATGAAATATAAATCGAAAACTCCCGTAAAAAAAGAAAAGGTGAGCCGCATTAATGAGCCCCTGATTTTTGTAATTCTTATTCTGATTGTTCTGATTATTGGATACTTTATTTCGGGTTCCTGAAACCATTCTAAAAGTTTGGGTTCCGAAGCGTTGGTGTCCGGGTAAAATGTATTTCTCTGGGCCTCGGAAAAATCCGTTAGGTAAATGGAAAATTATTAACCGGACGCCAATGATGTGGAAATGTCCAAATTAGAACTGACGGCGTGGATATAGTAAAAACAGTTGTCACCAGAGCCGGGAAATGATCTTTAGTATGAAATGGAATATAAAAAAGTAACCCGCCTCGGGTAGAAGCGGGTTACTTTTTTTATCTCTTTTTGTTACTGGCTGTTGAAGGTTCTTCAGCGAAGAGATTGGACGGTTGGTTTCATAGTACCGGATCAGATGGTTTTCGGATTTGGACTGGTTTTTCTAAGATTTTGGACGGGAATCTTTTGGTTTTTTTAAATCGGATTTTTGGACTTCGTTGCTTTGACAGTACAAAGATGGGCCGGATTCCCAGCCTATTCCAAACATTGGAAAGAAAGAATTATAATAATGCAGGTTTTTGTAAAAGAGAATAAATATAATCTCTTATTGCGCGTAGTTCACCGTGGCTCTTCTTTCGTAGATCTACTAAATCAGGGCCGCTATGAAGAATGAATCTTTTCAATTCCGGGTAATAAAAAAACCCTCAACCAAATGAATTCATTTCGTTGAGGGTTGCAATAGCTGTAGAGGGAGGACTCGAACCTCCACGAGGCGGTTAGCTATAGCACAATGTTTGTGGTGGTCAACCCCAGTCGCTCTGATTGCTCAGAACGGCATTACACTACGTTTATCCCGTGATCCCCACCCCCGAGACAAGGGGGCATGTCTGCCAAAATTCCATCACTCCACAGTATGTTGGCTAAAAGAACTAATGAAGTGCAATATTAAAGAATCTGCCGTTTAGTTACAAATTATTCAACAAAAATTTTAAAATATTCGAAGAGTATCAAAATATTCAGTAATATTATAAATATATTCAAAAAACCATCTTCAAAATGAACGGGAAATTAAATCTGGACAAACTAGACCTGCAAATTATCCATGAGATGATGGCCGATGCCGAAATATCCTATGCCGATCTTGGAAAAAAGCTTTTTGTTTCCGGTGGTACCATTCATGTTCGGATCAAAAAGTTACAGGAAGCCGGCATTGCCCGGGGAACCCGCTTGAATGTTGACCTGAAACTACTGGGCTACGATGTTATTGCATTTATCGGGATTTACCTTGAAAAAAGTTCCCTTTATGATTCTGTAGCCAAAGAATTACAGAAAATCCCTGAAATTGTCCGGCTGAATTACACCACAGGAAACTACAGCATGTTTGCGGAAGTGGTTTGTAAAGACATAACGCAGCTCAAATATGTTTTGCACGATGAGCTCCAAAAAATCAAGGGGATTGAGCGAACGGAAACCCTGATTTCCCTCGAAGAAAGCATCAACCGGAATGCCCAGGTTTATGGAGGATAGATAAAAATCTCCTTCCACTACTGGATCAGAACCAATATTAATCTTACTTTACAAGCAGGAAAACCTGCCTTATTATGAGAAAATATTTTTCTTTCCTCACTGTTTTTGCGGCCCTGGTTATAACGATCAGCAATTCCTGTTCAAAAGGCGGGGGCGATAAACCATGTACTGAAACCGGTTTATCTTTTACAACTTCTCCGGCTCTGAATTCGAATCAGCCAGCGGCGCCGGGCCCCGATTTTCCTTTGGTAGTAACATTAAATAATCCTATCCCCCCGGGAGGTGTCAAAATCGATATTACCGTAAAACAGCAAAACCCGGCTAATTCACCGGCTTTTTTTACCGTTAGCCGCACAACAAACTCGGCAGTCAACAATTTTTCCATCACAGGCACTCCTTCGGGAGCAGTTAGCATTGTTGAAATTGTAGCGACTTCTGTTACCTGCGCTACCAATAAGTTTTCCGGCACCTATACCTACTCAAGAAAATAAATCGGGGCATTCACTCTGCCGCGGTTTGTTTGGCGCTAATATCTCTCCCTTTCCAGGAATACGAACCGGCCATACCCATAAAGCCGGCTATAACGGTATAGACTATGTGAAAAGGCTGCATAAGCGGAAACCAGAACATCTCTTTTTCCATTCCGAAAAAGCGCGAAACACTGCGTACAAAAGGGAATTCAATAATCTGCTTGGCAATAAAAAACAATAGGAGAAGGTATGCCCAACCTGGCTTAACAAATAGCAGGCAGGTGAGAATCACAAAGCAAAGGTTTATGCCGAATACAACCAGCATCACCCGTTTGATCGCCTTTTCACTATAATATTTCGACTTACCCGCCCAGCGGATTCTTTGTGAGAAAAAGGATTTCCAGTCGGGAGCCGCATCCGTATATACAACGGCCTGAGGGGATTTCAGAAACCGCGCGGAATCCGGATCGGCCTTTACAAACTTTTGCATCAGTAAAATATCATCGCCGGATGGTACTGCATCGATCCCATCGAACCCCCCAACCTCTTCGAACAGGGCCTACTCATAAATAAAATTCGCCCCGTTCGCCATCACATGATATTTCTGCCGAATGGCACCCGCGGTAATTCCCTGCAGACTTAAAAAATCAAGGGCCTGAAACAGGGTTAAAAAACCTGAACCCGGCCGGATCCGTACAGGACCAGCAATACAGCGGGCGCGGCTTGTTTCATAAAACCGGGCGGCGGAGTTGATCCATCCGGGTTGGAAAGTACAATCTGCATCGGTGGTCATAATCAGATCGCCCTTTGCCTGCCGGATCCCGGCCTCGATCGCCTTTTTCTTAAAAGCGAGATTTTTCTCTTCCGTAATATAATCGCTGCTTCGTAAAAGCGTTGAATCGGGCAAACGATGACGGTGTTTTTCCAGTTCATTCCAGGTAGAATCAGTGGAAAAATCATCGATGAAAATAACTTCGTATAGTGATGGAGGATAGTTCTGCCGCGCCAGGGCGTTTACCAGCCTTTCCACATTCCGGGCTTCATTCCGAAGTGGAATGATCACGGAAACGCTGGTTCCGGCAACCCTTGTTTCATCGGGGATTATAAACGGAGTGCGCTCCCAGCCTGTTTCGTATTTGCCAATTATAAGATAGTAAGCAATCATTAATAACAGGAATATCAAAACGAAGAACACCATAGGCGATATTGTAAATCTTTTCAAACATACCATGTTTTTTATGAATTGAAAACGGAAGTCGGGAGATGAGTCAAGAGTCGGGCGGCGATGAGCCTGCGTTCAGGTCGGGAAGCCTTTTTTTAATTCGGAGTTCGGAGTTGGGCCGGGACTCAAAGCGTTTTTTTACCTGCTTTGCGTGAAATAAAGGAAACCCAAAGCCCGCAAAGAATGCATTTAAACTGGACTCCGGACTCCAGGCGCCATCGCCCTTACCCGGGCATCGCAAAGAAATTTGCTGCAATGCCATACTAGGGTGCAAAAACTCAGAAAAGCATTTATACCTCTTATTTTCCTTACCTGCTTTGGAGGAAGTGCTCTTTCAAAAAATAAAAAGGCTCAAACTTGCATAAAATGGAGAAAAAGATTAAGTTTGAATAGTTGTATAAACAACTATATGCTAGACAACCAATTTAAAAAAGGCGAGTTATACAGTTTTATCACCGGCAAGGCTTCAACGGCAATTGCGCGCCGGCTTCAGAAAAAATTCAATGTAGCCGGGCTGAACCTGACCATTGAACAATGGAGTGTTTTGTATCATCTCTGGAAGGTAAATGGAATGAGCCAGCAGGAATTATGTAATGCCACTTTTCGCGATAAGCCCAGCATTACCCGGCTGGTTGATAACCTGGAAAAACTTTCACTTGTGCGCCGGGTTCCATCGGAATCAGACCGGCGGATCAACCTGATCTATCTTACCAAACAGGGCGAAAAATTGCAGGATCAGTCGATGATGCTGGCTGAAGAAACATTGAACGAGGGATTGGTAGGAATCTCGCCCGAGCACATCAATCTATGTAAGGAAATCCTGCAGCAGGTGTATGATAATTTAAAGTAGCGGCCTTCATTAAATAATCGCCGGCGATCAAAACCAGTCAATGGCAAAATCGACTTAAACCTCAACAAAATGGAAACGACAAAGCAGCAAAAAGTATTAAAGGGAGGCGAATGGCTGATTCGCGAAAGTTCTCCATTTGAAACATTTATTCCCGAACAATACAACGAGGAGCAGCAAATGGTGAAGGATATGTGTGCTTCTTTCCTGGAATCTGAAGTGTTGCCCATTCTGGAACGAATCGACAAGCTGGAGGAAGGCCTGATGCCTTCTCTTGTTCAGAAGGCCGGCGATCAGGGTTTACTGGGCACTTCAATTCCCGAGCAGTATAATGGGTTGGGGAAAGACTTTATAACTTCAACACTGGTGAATGAAGGCCTGGGTGGAGGTTTTTCATTTTCAGTGGCAGTGGCTGCACATACGGGCATTGGTACCCTGCCCATTCTTTATTTTGGAACCGAAGCCCAAAAACAGAAATACATTCCAAAGCTTTCCAGCGGCGAATGGAAAGGAGCGTATGGATTAACGGAACCAAACAGCGGCAGCGATGCGCTGGGTGCTAAAACAAACGCTAAACTAAGTGAAGATGGTTCCCATTATATTTTAAACGGGCAAAAATGCTGGATTACAAACGGCGGTTTTGCCGATGTATACACCGTATTCGCCAAGGTAGATGGCGATAAGTTCACCGCCTTTATTGTTGAAAGTGGTTTTGAAGGATTTTCCCGCGGCCCGGAAGAACATAAAATGGGGATTAAAGGCTCGAGTACCGTGCAGCTTTATTTCCAGGATTGTAAGGTGCCGGTAGAAAACCTGCTGGGGGAAGTGGGGAAAGGACATATTATCGCTTTCAATATTCTGAATATCGGCCGCCTGAAGTTATGCGCGGCCGCATTGGGTGGAGCCAAACGGGCATCTTCCATTTCCATTCAATACGCCATCACCCGTGAGCAGTTTAAAACATCCATATCGAATTTTGGCGCCATAAAACACAAGATCGCCGAAATGGCTATCAGTATGTGGGTATGCGAATCGGCATTGTACCGTTCTGCAAAATGGATCGAGGATAAGGAACAGGAATTACTGGCCGAAGGAAAGCCCTTTAATGAAGCTCTGCTTGGTGCTGCGGAGGAATTTGCCATTGAATGCGCTATGCTGAAAGTTTACGGAAGTGAAGTCCTCGACAATGTAGTGGATGAAGGCGTACAGATCCACGGCGGGAATGGATACAGCGATGAATACGTGATTTCAAAAGCCTATCGCGACAGCCGTATCAACCGGATCTACGAGGGTACCAATGAAATCAACCGTTTGCTCATTGTTGATATGGTATTAAAGCGGGCGATGAAAGGCAGGTTAGACCTGATGGGCCCTGCTCTTGCGGTATCAAAGGAACTGATGAGCATACCCGATTTTGGTAATGAAGAGGAGGAAGCTTTTGCAAAAGAAAAGAAGACCATCCGGAACTTTAAAAAAGCCATCCTGATGACGGCCGGAGCTGCCGTTCAAAAGCTGATGATGAAAATTGAATCGGAGCAGGAAATCCTGATGAATATTGCCGATATGGCCATCGAAACCTTTAACGCCGAATCAGCATTGCTGCGTTTGATTCATTTGAGCGAAATAAAAGGCGGGAGCGAATGCGCCTATGAAAAAGATCTCACTCTTTGTTACCTCTACGATGCCGCCGACCGGATCAACAAAAGCGGCAAAGACGCGATCAATGCTTTTGCGGAGGGCGATGAACAGCGCATGATGCTTCTCGGTATAAAACGATTTACCAAAGTGGATCCTCTAAACAGCAAAGAGGCAAAAAGAAGAATTGCCGAACGCCTTATAACGGACGGCAGGTATCCCTTGTAATTTTCTTAGTGTTATAGTCGGGCCCCGGGTTAAGCCGGGGCGTTTTTGCGTCAGGAACAGGGATCGATCAGTTGTAAGCTTCGAAGAAAAGTCCGGGAATTCATTTTGTCCTAAAAGCCAATGACGTATATTCATTTTAAAATTTAGAATTATGGCTGATACCACCCGTCGCGAATTCCTTTCCGGAACCGGTAAAATGGCAATAGGTTCCGGTTTGCTTACTTTTGGGATAAACAACAATACAATGGCCGATAAAAACATGTTCATTCATCACGTTTATTTTTATCTCAACAATCCCGACAGTAAAGAGGATCTTGCCGCACTATTAAAAGGGTTGGAGGGCATGAAGAAAATTAAAAACTACAAGCTGGTGCATATCGGTAAGCCAGCCGATACCGACCGTCCCGTGATCGAAAGATCCTATGCCGTATCCTGGCTCTGCATCTTTGAAAACAAGGCGGAACAGGATAAATACCAGGTAGATCCCATTCATCTCGAT
>JAEZAY010000165.1 GCA_023427575.1 Bacteroidota bacterium
CTGTAACTTAACTGGGAATAAGGCGGAGGGGACGCATTATCGGGAGCTGGCTGTGACTGCGAAGCTCCAACAAAACCGCTGCAAAGCGAGTAACGCACTTCATCACCATCCTTTTCATCTGCTTTAAAATTGATTGTAAAAGCACTGTTACGGCAAATGGCGGTGGCATCATCGCTGGTCTGATAAGAGGGGCTGCAGTTTTTAAAGGCATCGGCAAGTACCGTTGAACCCGGGATCTCAGCCATGTATGTGGCTCCGTAACTGTTGCTGGGCGCGGCCAGGTTTCGGATATCAATGATCCGGCAGCAGCGCTGAAAGGCTAGCGTGTATCCGTTTGGCGAATCATTCAGCGTTACCGTTTCTGAATAGGTTCGAACCCGGTAACAAACATCCAGCGGCGGATTACCAATACAGGGATTTGAATTTGGATCAAAACGCAAAAAGGTCTCGGTGTCTAAATTAGCCACCAGGGTAGTAACCAGGCTATTCGTTGATTTATTAAAAATGGAAATATTCGCAACTGCATCGAGCTGGCCCGGGCTGGTTGCCGAGCAATCGATATATAGCTTAAATGTTATCCGGTATCTTGATGTATTTGGACTTGTGCCGGGTCCCAGATATTCATACGACATTTCGCCCCCTTTAATATGAGCGGCAGATAGGGCGAGGACGAATCCTACGTTAAAAAGGATTATAACGAGAACTTTCTTCATCATGTAATTCCAATATCACGATGCTGTAACAAATCGCTGGAAATAAATTCGGTCAGTGCTTTATTACAAAAATCTGGTTCCTCCAGCATTCCCAGATGTGCGGAATGTTTGCAAACGTGAATGTAGCAAATTCCGGGTAATCCAGCCTGTTCAAGACCCTTTTGAAAAGGTACGGCCGTATCATGTTCACCAAGAATAAACAAGACAGGTTTTTCCGTTTCCCGCAGGATCTGCGTTCGGTCGGGTCTGCGTATCATCGCCTCATAATACTGTACGAGGGCATCGGCTGAAAAGTTTTGGTAACGATCGATAAAGCCGGAAACCAGATCAGGGTTGCTGTTTTTGGTTTCATCGCTGAAAAGGTTGGGAATTGATTCGGCGAGGAATTTTCCGGCTCCATGCTTTTGAATAAATTCGATGCCTTTTTTTCTTGTTTCCTTTTTCTCATCATCATCTGCATAAGCGGAAGAATGAAAGAGGCCGAAGCCTGAAACAAGATCCGGATATTTTTCTACAAAGGCGAGGGTGATATAACCACCCATGCTGTGGCCAATCATAATCAGATCGCTGATGTTTTCCTGCTGAACAATCGCATGAATGGCATCTGCGTAATCTTCCATCGATTTTAAACCGGGAATATAATCCGAATGGCCGCTGCCGGGCAAATCAGGAATGACGATCCTGCAGTTATCTTCCAGGATGGGAATCTGCTTTTCCCATACCCGGGAATCTTCTCCAAATCCATGCAAAAGGATCAGGTTTTTCCCTTTTCCGGAAATCTGGTATTGCAGGGTACCATTTCTATAATTCAAATTTCTGGATCTATTCATCGTCCGGTAATTCTGGAGCGAACATAGCTGCGGATAAACAAAAGCACCACCAGCGGAACAACCGCGGTGTTCATGTCCTGCGGCAGCAATGCCCATGCAAAGAATAACAAAAAATACCAAAGCGCCGAAATCTTGAAGTAAATTCTAACCCATTTTTTAGGGGAATTTAAAAACCAGATGATGCCGGCATGAGTGGGTAACGCCCAAACCAGATTATAATTGTTTCCGCACAGCGCGTGGTCGGTTCCAAACCACATAAACAGCATTAATAAACCAAGCAGTCCTACTACCAGAAAAAAAGCCGTATCGAATATATTCAGCACCTGAAATCTTCCTTTCCAGTTCAAAAACTGCATTCCGCCGAAAACGACCAGTAGTAACAGGCTCAGGATAAAGGGCTTGAACCAGGGCTCTTTTATGTTTGTGGGTGTTGAGGGTAAAAGAACCTGTTTTGACGCTACCAATGGTATTGAAGAAACAGTGGCGCTATCAAAGCCTTTCATCAGATAATCCGGTAAGAACATGGATTCCTCATTTTTAGCCGGCCGGTCGATCTTGCTGCCAAGAAGCAGGTCAATTCCGAACTTACTCCAATACTGGTGGCCATTTTCGAGATATTCATGAATCATATTGCGGAAACTGATCCGGTTTTCGGGGATGATCTGCCTAAAATCTACATCACCGGTATTTTGCTTCAGCATATCACGAAGCCGGGTTGAACAATTGTCGAACAGAAAATCATAGAGATAAAATTTGTTTTCCTCCCGGAGATTTTCTTTCAATGCCTGAAAAAGCTTTTCCTTCTGTTCGCAATCCAGATTCAGTTCCTGCCCGATGATACTTCGGTTTTCAAGCCGGTAACCGTATATGAAATCTTCATACGAAGATGCAGAGACAAAATACAATAGTTTTCCGCGAACAAACTTGACATAGAAATCAGGATCTTCGAAATCAAAGGTTCCGTAATTAAAAATTATATCGGCGCCGCTAACCTGGTCCGTTACCCGAAAAGCGCTGTGTCCGAAAATTGAGTACAACTCTTCTCCCGGGCTGCAGGTAAGCAGAGAAATCTTTAACCGGCAATCACTGGCGCTGTCCTGTGCGGAACTCATTACGCCGGTAATTAATAACAAAAGCGGGAGCAGGAAACGGCGTGCAAACAAAAACATTGGGTGATAATTATCGGTTTCAGATTTGATGGGAACAAGATAGGATTTTTCCCCGGCCCCGGGATTATGCAGCCCTCCATATCAATACCAATGCAGCCATTTTTTTCCCCGGATCTTTTTAAACAAAAAGGCGAATACTTTCGTGTTTCGCCTTTCAGGATAATTTAAATCAGCAATGCATTCATTCATGAATATTCAGGGAACTATCGCGAATAGTTCGGTGCTTCCCGCGTAATTTCAATGTCGTGTGCATGGCTTTCCTTCATACCGGCATTTGTGATCCGGACGAACTGGGCCTGCTGCAAATCTTCAATATCTTTCGCTCCGCAATATCCCATTCCTGAGCGTAAACCGCCCACATACTGGTAAACAATTTCGCTCAGATTTCCTTTAAAAGCAACCCTTCCTTCAATTCCTTCCGGAACAAATTTTTTCAGATCATCTTCTACATCCTGGAAATAGCGATCGCCGCTTCCCTGGCTCATGGCCCCGATAGATCCCATTCCACGGTATTGCTTGAACTTTCTTCCTTCATAAATAATGGTTTCACCGGGACTTTCTTCCGTTCCGGCAAAAATGCTTCCCATCATTACGCAATTGGCGCCGGCAGCCAGGGCTTTCACCATATCGCCGGTATAACGTATACCCCCATCCGCAATCAGCGGCGTTTTCAGCTCCGATAGCACAGAGGCTG
>JAEZAY010000254.1 GCA_023427575.1 Bacteroidota bacterium
CTTCAATACTCTTTATACTGAAGATCAGATTTCCGCATTCAGAAAAAAATACAATCTCCCCGAACAGTTTATTCTTTTTCTTGGCAACACGGCGCCGAAGAAAAATACAACGAACGTTATCCGCGCCTACGTTGATTATTGTAAAGAAGTGAAAGATGCTTTGCCATTTGTTGTACTGGATTATGAACAAAACCTGGTGGCAGATACCCTGAAGGAAATGAATGCGCTGAATTGTCTGAACACCATTTATTTTCCCGGTTATATTGCACCGGAGCGAATGCCTTTCATTTATCATGCGGCCAGCCTTTTTTTATATCCTTCTCTCCGCGAAAGTTTCGGAATGCCCATTCTGGAGTCAATGGCTTGCGGAACCCCGGTAATTACCTCAACTACCTCGTCCATGCCGGAAGTGGCTGGCAATGCAGCCATGCTTGTTGATCCGTACCGATCCCGGGATATAGCGGAGGCGATAAAAATCCTGTTGACTGATCAGGCAAAATACGATGAATGCAGGAGCAGGGGAATTGAACGAAGCAAAGCCTTTTCCTGGGAAACAGCAGCCAGGGAGCTTTTGGAAGTATATGCGCAGGTAAAATAAACCGGACAGTTCCACGCTGTAACGGTGAAACCATCCGGGTATCGTAAGTTAGATCACCAGCATGGCATCGCCATAACTGAAAAAGCGGTATTTATCTTTAATGGCTTTTTTGTACGCTTCGATTGCCAGATCATAGCCGGCAAATGCACAAACCATGATCAGCAGGCTTGTTTTCGGAAGATGGAAATTGGTTACCAGAGCATCCGCAACATTGAAGTTGTATGGAGGATGAATAAAAATATTTGTCCAGCCTTCAGAGGGCTTCAGGAATTTTTCAGCAGTATAGGATGATTCCAGTCCACGCATGGTGGTGGTTCCCACCGAACAGATCCGGTGGTTGCCTTCAATAGCCTTATTTACAATTTTACAGGCAACATCATCAATCCGGTAATATTCCGCATCCATCTTATGTTTGCTCAGATCTTCCACTTCAATCGGACGGAAAGTTCCCAGGCCGGTATGTAAAGTGATTTCGGCAAAACGAATTCCTTTAATTTCCAGTCTTTTTATCAGTTCCTTGCTGAAATGCAAGCCGGCGGTGGGGGCGGCAACGGCGCCTTCATGTTTCGCATACACCGTCTGGTAACGTTCTTTATCCTCTTCATCGGGTTTGCGTTTGATGTATTTTGGCAGGGGTGTTTCGCCCAGGATTTCCAGTACCTGGCGGAACTCTTCATCGGTGCCATCCCATAAGAAACGGATAGTACGGCCCCGGGATGTGGTGTTATCAATTACTTCTGCCACCAGCTCATCGTTCTCCCCAAAGTATAATTTGTTTCCAACACGGATCTTCCGGGCCGGATCTACAATCACATCCCATAAACGGTTGGGTTTATTAAGTTCGCGCAGAAGAAAAACTTCAATTTTAGCCCCTGTTTTCTCCTTGCGTCCATACATACGGGCCGGAAAAACCTTGGTATTATTAACGGCAAAAACATCCTTGTCGTCAAAGTAATCAAGTATGTCGCGAAAATGTTTGTTTTCAATCTGGCCTGTCTTGCGATGCACCACCATCATTCGCGCGTCTTCTCTTTTTTTCGTAGGGTGTTGAGCAATAAGATTGAGCGGAAGATCAAACTTAAACTGGGATAACTTCATTTGAAAAACTGTTTTTTAGAGGTTGCCACATCTATCAAAGCGGAGCAGGAAGAGGATATATCGGACGAATCCGACACAAACCTGATCTTACGGCACCAGGTTTGATAGCATGAATGGCTGAAATTTCAAGCGGGCAAAGGTAGCCATTTTCGACCGGACCGACAAATTATTCCGGCACAATGCTACGCAAGGCGCTAAGAGCTTAAACCTCTGAACTTTAGATTAAAGGCTTAACCGCTTTCCCCTAAAAATTTTCCAAATTATTTTTTCTTGAGGTAAATCGTCTTCAATACGATCATGGTGCCATCCACCTTACCTTCAATTTCTTCGTTGTCATCGGTCAGGCGGATGTTTTTAACCACGGTTCCTCTTTTAATATCATTGGAAGAACCTTTCACTTTCAGGGTTTTTATAACCAGCACCGAATCGCCGTTATTCAGGATATTGCCATTGCTGTCTTTTGTTTCCACCGCAAAAATTTTAACTGAGATAATGGCCGCAAAGATACCTTAATTCCGGGGCTAACCCAAGCTTTGCAGGAGCGACAGGCTTTTTCAGAAGCGCAGATGCCTTACCGTAAGTCCGTCGTTCATCAGCTGCTTTAATGAATCCACGCCGATCCGGATATGCTTTTCAACAAATTCAGAAGTAACGCGTCGGTCGCTTTCCTCGGTTTTAACTCCTTCAGGCACCATGGGCTGATCACTGACCAGTAAAAGAGCTCCGGTAGGAATTTTATTGTAAAAACCTACCGTGAAGATCGTGGCCGTTTCCATATCGATGGCATATGCCCGAATCCGCTGGAGATAATCCTTGAATTCCTCATCATGTTCCCAAACCCGGCGGTTGGTAGTATAAACGGTGCCTGTCCAGTAGTCAACCCCGTAGTCGCGGATTGTGGTAGATACCGCCTTTTGAAGGGCGAAGGCGGGAAGGGCCGGTACTTCGGGCGGAAAATAATCGTCGGAGGTTCCCTCCCCGCGAATGGCTGCTATTGGGAGGATGAGATCACCGATTTTGTTCCGCTTTTTTAAACCGCCGCATTTGCCTAAGAATAGAACAGCCTTTGGGCTAACCGCGGTCAGCAGGTCCATTACCGTTGCCGCGGTTGGGCTACCCATCCCAAAATTGATGAGCGTGATATTTTCAGCCGTTACGCATTGCATAGGTTTGGTATAGTCGGCCACTTTTACATTATTCCATTCGGAAAATAACTGGATATAATTGCTAAAGTTTGTCAGCAGTAAATACTCGCCAAAGTTTTCCAGCTTTTCGCCGGTATATCTGGGAAGCCAGTTTTTTACGATCTCGTCTTTTGTTTTCATATAAATAAAGATAATTAAAGGCTGACCGTTCTGGCAAAGCCTCTGTACAAAATCAGTTACTTTCACGGAATGATCCCGGTAGAATACCCCAAACTGAAGTTTAAACTGAAAGAAGAAGCGGGTAAAAAATACATTTTTGATGAGTTGCGGAAACGCTGGCTGTTCATTACCCCCGAAGAATGGGTGCGTCAGAATTTTATTCAGTATCTGATTCAGGTTGAAAATTACCCCGCCTCTTATATCGCGGTGGAAAAGCAGTTGACAGTGGGGGAACTGAAAAAACGTTTTGATATTTTACTTTACGATTCCGCACACCAGCCATGGATGATGGTGGAATGCAAAGCCAGCTCAATCCCGCTGCAGCCATTCATTCTGGAACAGGCGCTTCGTTATAATATCGGGATTCCCGTTCCATATCTCGTTATTACAAACGGGCATTTTTATAAGGCCTATAAAAAAGAAAGCGGGAAACTGGTTGAATTGAACCAATTGCCCGCCTTCGGAATTTAGATTAGGCTTTGCCGTTATGGGAAGATACCCAATTGCGCATAGCTGGTGGCCACTTTATTGATAGCAACCACATAGGCTGCCGTCCGCATATCTGGAATATCGGGATGGCTTTGCCAGAGTTCGATGATTTCGCGGGTAGCAGCGATCATGGTTTCTTCCAGTCCGCTGCGAACAAGATCCACTTCTTCAGGCCCATGAAGAATAAATTCCCGCTCGCGGGCATTAACCTGCTTATCGGTCAGGTTTTCCATGGTAGATAAGATCTGGGAATTCAGATTTTCGGTGAACCGCTTTTCCATCCGGCCATAACGAACATGGCTCAGGTTTTTAAGCCATTCAAAGTACGATACGGTTCCCCGCCGGCATTCAGGTACATATCGGGTACCACCAGCACACCCCGGCGAATAAATTCCTCGTCGGCTTCGGGTGTTAAAGGTCCGTTAGCCGCTTCTCCGATAATCCTGGCCTTAATTCGGGGGGCATTATCGCCATTGATCACATTTTCAAGAGCGGCTGGAATCAGAATATCACAATCCATTTCAAGCGCATCGGCACTATTTTCAAAATTATTAGCTCCCGGATAGTTTAAGATCGAACCCGTACTGTTGCGATGTTTATAAATGGCCTCCAGATCAAGTCCGGAAGAACTCCAGATCGCACCTTCATATTCCGCCAGTCCAACCAGCGTAGCGCCCCCTTCCTGGAAAAATTTTGCTGCATGATAGCCAACATTGCCCAGTCCCTGAACCACCACTCTTTTGCCTTCCATTCCGGTCGGCAGGCCCAGCTTATCCATGATGGGCTTCATATTACAAACTTCTCTCAACCCATAAAACACTCCAAGACCGGTGGCTTCCCGTCGGCCGCGAACGCCACCCTGCGAAACAGGCTTCCCCGTAACACATCCCAGCGCATCAATATCGCCCGGTTTCATACTGCTGTAGGTATCGAGGATCCAGGCCATTTCGCGTTCGCCCGTACCATAATCCGGTGCGGGAACGTCAATGCCGGGCCCAATAAAATTCTTTTTGATCAGTTCGGAAGTATACCTGCGCGTCACTTTCTCCAGGTCGTAGGCTGAATATTTCTTGGGGTCAATGGTGATGCCTCCTTTGGCGCCGCCGAAGGGCACATTCACAATGGCACATTTGTAGGTCATTAAGGAGGCTAAAGCCATTACTTCATCCTGATCTACTTCCATACTGAAACGGATACCACCTTTACACGGCAGCTTGTGATGGGAATGCTGTACACGATAGGCT
>JAEZAY010000282.1 GCA_023427575.1 Bacteroidota bacterium
ACCACAGGCCTGCAAAACTGCAGGCCTGTAGATGTTTATATATATAAACATTCCTTACGGAATGGAATGGCTTTATCAGGAAGCGGCTTTAAGCAATTTTTTGCGGGGAAAGATCCGGAAGGAAATTTTCCATACCGATTGAAATATGCTTGTATACTTTGATAAGGTTTTCTTTTTAAAAAACTGCGCCTCCAGGACCCGGATCTTTATGTACGTCAGATTCCGGCCCTTTTTTCCCGAAGCAAGATCCTGTTTTACTTCAACAATAGCTGATTCTCCGGTTATCTTAAGATAATTGTGCTGCTCGCGGTTCACATATTTGAGGGAAACGGGGAATGTTTTACCGCTTTGATAAGCCGCCGGTAAAGTATCGCTGGTTATACACCAGATATAACCGCTTTCATCTACATGCGTAGTTTCTACAAGACAACGGTTGTTGCTGAATAAAGATTTTTCCGTAATTTTCACAACTCCAAACCGAACCGACTCAATCACTTCCTGTAAATCTGCTGCTCCAACTGCTTGCATATATAAGTTTTCAATGATAATTCAAATACTGTACCTCTGCTATTTTATGATCCGAATCCCACCATGCTTTCCGGATCGAAACGAAATCTTCTTTGATATCCTTCGCGCTGGTTAAGAACCCATCTTTTTGCATAGTTGGCCAGGCGATCCAGCAATCCCGGTTCCCGCCGGTTTTTCCATTCATAGTAGTCCACCACCTGCATTTTCAACTTAATCAGCACCAGGCCTTCCTGGCTCATTTCGGATACTTCGGGAATTACAGACTTTAATCCATAAATCTCTTCCGGATCGCTGATCATGCAGGCTTTGCCATGTACGCTGAGCCGGAACCGCATTCCTTTCCTGTAAAAATTGAGGCTGGCAGGAAAACCGTTTTCAAATTCACTCAGGTGCTGCCAGGGTTGCGATATGAAAAACCAGATCTGCCCTGCATCGTCCACGGTTATTGTTTCGATCACGTTAGAGGGCAGTTTAAGGACGGCATCGCTTAAATTGACAAAACGGGCCGTACGCAGCGTTTGGATCTTGTCCCGCAAAAACTGGATTTGTAATGGAGGTAGCATGAGGTAGCTTTTTTATTAATAATTCAAATCTGATACCATCCCCATTAGTTCATGTTTTAACTGCGCCTGCATGGTCGGATCAACCTTAGTTTTCGCTTTCCAGCAGGGTTCGGAGTTGTGTAAGCGCCGTGCGAACCCGGGTTTTGATCGTGGAAAGCGGAATATCGTGCATGGCCGCTACTTCAGGATGGGAATAACCCCGGAAATAGACCATTTCAATCAGCATCCGCTGTTGCGGTTTCAGTTTGGCCACATATTTCGAAATTCCAATACCATCGATCCGGATATAACAGTTGCTGGAATTTAAACTCATGAACTGCTGGTCTGGCATATAGTCGTGCTTTTTATGCACCTGGTAAGCTTTTGACCGGATAGTGTCAATAGATGCATTTCGGGCAATATTCAGCATCCAGGTAAATAGCCTTCCTTTCGAGGATTCATAGCCCTCTATTTTCTGCCAGATATTTACAAACACTTTTTGCAAAACATCATTGGCAGTGTATTCATCTGGTATGATCTGGTATATGATCTTGTATAAGGCAGACGAGTAGTTTTCATACAGATGATTAAAGGCAGACTCATCCCTACGTTTCAACGACTGGATCAATTCCGGTTCAGACATAATTTCGGTTGCTTGCACAGTAGAATTTTTAATGGGTTTCATTTAAAGCGTTAATTATTATGCCATGATTAAGGATGATCAAAAAACAATAGGAAGCATTCAACTCTTTCGATCCCATTGACCCGGCCCGGTTTGGATTATTCCGTTAGTGGTTTCAGAAAATCCGGATTCAGACTGCAATGCACCGGTTTCCCGAGGAAAAAACTCTACATCCATGCCCGCATCCGCCGCCTGCTCAATGGCATATGATTTTGTATTTCAATAACCAAAATACACATTCAAATACATTAAACATTTAACTATGGCAAGTCAATCAACTAAAACCAAAAAAAGTGCTCCTGCTAAAAAATCCGCTCCGGCAAAAAAAGCGGGAGGTTCTTCCAGCAACAATAGCATGTTCGAAAAATTTTTAATCGACTCTCTGAAAGATATTTATTATGCTGAAAAGGCACTTTTAAAGGCTTTGGGAAAGATGGAAAAAGCGGCTACAACAGAAGAACTGAAAGAAGCTTTTGTTACGCATGCTGAACAAACACAGGAACAGATCGGCCGTCTCGAACAGGTTTTCGAACTGATGGGTAAAAAAGCCCAGGGCAAAAAATGCGAAGCCATGGAAGGTCTTATCGCCGAAGCCGAGTCAATTATCGAAGACACCGAAGATGGTACAATGACAAGAGATGTGGCACTGATTATTGCTGCCCAAAAAGTGGAGCACTATGAAATTGCTTCCTATGGCGGACTGGCACAACTTACCAGAACAATGGGGCTTGATGAAGTAGCTGATTTGCTGGAGGAAACCCTTCAGGAAGAAAAAGAAACCGATCAGTTGCTAACATCGATAGCGGAAAACAATATCAATATTCAGGCTGAAGAAGAAGAGTGATTTCTTAGTAAGAAGCGAAGCAGCAGATCATAAAAAAAGTCAGGTTTAAGCCTGGCTTTTTTTAATCGGTTTCCCGAAGGAATGGTTTGTGGGATTAAAAAAATGGAATGAATACAGAAAGCATAATCGGCATCCTGGCCGGCATCTTTACGGCCGCATCCATGTTGCCGCAGGTAATTAAAATGTTTCAGGAGAAAAAAGCATCCCAGGTTTCGCTACTAATGATACTGGTGCTTATTATCGGAATTGCCTTATGGGTATGGTATGGTATCCTGACCGGCGATAAGCCGATTATTTATACCAATTCTTTTTCGCTGGCTATCAATTTTATAATGATCATTCTCCGGATCAGGTACCGGAACAATAAATAA
>JAEZAY010000309.1 GCA_023427575.1 Bacteroidota bacterium
AATTTTCTTAACGGATTTCTTCCGAGGCCCGGGGGAATACATTTTACCCGGACACCAATGATGTGCCAATGTGCAAATTCAAATTCAGACAGTTATATTCTTTAGCTGTGACTTGTCTTTATTTTACGCCGTCCGTTTCATTTTGCAAATTTGCACATTATCACATCATCAAATTATCACATTATCACATTATCACATTATCACATTTCCACATTGGCACATTTGCACATTCTCACTACCGTCCGTTTCAATTTTCTTAACGGATTTCTTCCGAGGCCCGGAGGAATACATTTTACCCGGACACCAATGAACCGCAGAATGAAGAATCCCGGCTCCGAACAGTTCTTACTAACGCAGATGAATACCGTCAAATGAACAGATCTCCATTTGAAGTTGCCGGGATTGAAGTTCCGGCTATATAACACGTTTATGGTATAGATGATTCCGTTAAGCCTGGCTATCTTGGCGAACCATTTTTAATCATTAAACCAAACTCATGGCTAAAAGCAGAACCCTGGTAAAATCTAAAAAAGCATCGCCCGCAAAAAGGGCTGTTGCCACACCGAAAAAAACAAGCACGCCGAAGCCGGCCCCTGCGAAAAAACTCATTCCCGGTCCGCTTGTGAAAGGGAAAAAGCGGGTAATGTTTATAGACTCCAGCGCTTTTTTCCCTTCCGACAGCGCCAGCGGCTATACGGATCATTTCCAGGATGGCCGGTATACAAAAGTCAAAAACCGCGAGCTGGTTACACCTATTCTGCTGCCGGTGAAGGCAAGAATCATCAGTCTGACGATTTACTATAAAAACAACACATCCGAGGATATGCATGTGTTCATCCTGAAAAAGCATATTGATCACCATGCCGGTTCCGGCGAGGTAGAAGTGACCATTGATTTTTGCAATCCGGGCAGCCTGGCACCCGACGATTACCTGGCCAAATACATTGACCATTTCGATGCTTCCGGTGTTATTCAGGCCGACTATCTATACTATCTAACCATTGGCAATACCCTTCGTACCAGCAATACAAATGCGAGAACGCTGCGGGGAATCCGGCTCGAATACAGTTTGCCGGCCTGATCTAATGTACAATTCCGGGTTTGCAGGTTGCGGCCCGGAATTACGATGACCTGATTCGGACTCAGGTGGTTTCGAAAAAGAAGCGATGTTATTACAACACCTCAACCTGGTTGTGGAGAAGATCTTCAAAGCGATCCCTTTTCCGGATTTCATGTGCTTTATCATCGATAAATAAAACTTCGGCCGGTTTCAAACGCGAGTTGAAATTGGAAGACATTTCAAATCCATACGCGCCCGCATTGTAAAATACCAGGTAATCGCCTTCACGAACCTCGTTTAACTTACGGTCCCAGGCAAATGTATCGGTTTCACAAATGTTGCCAACTACGGTGTAAATCCGCTCAGGACCGGTTGGATTGGAAATATTTTCAATATGGTGATATGCTTCATAAAACATCGGCCTGATCAGGTGATTGAATCCGCTGTTTACTCCAACAAATACCGTTGCCGGCGTTTGTTTAATCACGTTGGCTTTTACGATAAGGTAGCCGGCCTGACTCACCAGAAATTTACCGGGTTCAAAACAGATCTGCAGTTTCTTCCCGAATTCCTTTTCAAACTGATTAAAAGCAATTGATACTTTTTTTCCCAGAGTAACTACATCGGTTTCGGGGTCTTCGGGTTGATATGGCACCTTAAAGCCACTGCCCAGATCAATGTATTCAAGATCCGGAAAATGCCCGGCGAGATTAAACATTACTTCCAGGCCTTCCAGAAAAACCCCCACATCCTTTATCTCACTGCCCGTATGCATATGAATGCCGGTAACTTTGATCCCGGTTGATTTTACCACTCTTTCTATATGCCGCATCTGGTGAATGGAAATTCCAAACTTGCTGTCTACATGACCGGTTGAAATTTTAAAATTTCCCCCCGCCATGATGTGCGGATTAAGCCGGATCCATACCGGATAAGAATTTCCGAACCGGTTGCCAAATTGTTCAAGCAGGGAGATATTGTCGATATTAATATTCACCCCTTCATTTTTACCCTCAATAATTTCGGCAAGGTCAACGCAATTAGGGGTGAACAAGATATCGGAAGGTGCAAAGCCCGCTTTCAAACCGAGGCGCACTTCATGTATGCTTACACAGTCGAGGCCGGCTCCCAGCGAACGGATATATTTTAAAATATTCAGATTCGACAAGGCTTTACAGGCATAGAAAAACCGCGCGTTGGAATCAGCAAACGCATTTCTTAGTTTTTCATATTGCTCCCTGATCTTTTCAGCATGATAGACATACAAAGGCGTACCGAATTCATTACCCAATTGAATGAGGGTTTCGTGGGAAAGTTGAACTGACATAGTCTGCGAATATAAATATTAAAACCTTCTGTGCGGAATCCGGTGACTGAAGGATCTTCGGTTATATGAAAGACGGGGGTCCGTAAAAATCAATTGCTGCGTTCACCGGTGGTATCATCGGAATCCTCAGTGTCTTCGTCTTTTTCATCGGAGTCATCGTCAATAC
>JAEZAY010000311.1 GCA_023427575.1 Bacteroidota bacterium
AATTTTCTTAACCGATTTTATCCGAGGCCCAGCGAAGAACTTACCCGGACATTACTGATGTCGAAATGTGCAAATGTGCAAATTCTAAACGGACGGCGTGGAGATAGTCAAAACAATTGCTTACCAGGGCGCCGTGAAATGATCTTTAGCCCGTAAGGAGAATCCCGACTCGAAAATTATTCTTTCCCTGTGACTTGTTTTTCCTTTTTATTTTATCCCCTTTCTGATTCTAAGATTCTGAGAATCAGCCTTTCATTTTTATTCCGGCTAATAAAATTACCTGGCTGATGAAAATCAGATCCAATCAGTTTCCTAAATGCTAAAATATTTAGTAATTTTACCCTGATTTATGAATGCGCCGGATCCCCATATTTTGAATGCCTTGCGGAAAGAAATTCTTTTAATGCAGGGATATAAACCCGGGAATTCGCAAGCAAACCTGGGCGGATTGGAGGCCATAGCAGATGTTTTTCCCAATGGCAGTTTTCCGCTGGGAGCCATACATGAGTTTTTTTGTTTTAGCAAAGAGGATGGGGCTGCCAGTTATGGTTTTATTGCCGGAATCGTTTCTACACTTATGGAAACAGGAGCTCCGGTGGTTTGGATTTCTTCAGGTACTTTAATTTATCCACCTGCTTTAAAATCCTTTCAAATTGATCCGGATAAAATTCTTTTTATAAAACCCCCCAAACCAAAAGACTTGTTTTGGGTATTGGAAGAAACCTTAAAGAATGAAAATCTACCTGCCGTTATATGTGATTTGAATGAATTGAGCTTTACTGAAAGCAGGCGTTTACAATTAGCTGTAGAGCATTCAAAAAACACCGGATTTTTAATAAGGCAAAAGCCCAAGAATCTGGCTACTGCCTGTCTGGCAAGATGGAAAATCAAATCGGCTGAATCTCTGAATGAGGGAGTTCCGGGTTTGGGTTACCCGCAATGGGATGTTGAGCTTTTAAAGATCCGCAATGGAAAGCCCGGAAAATGGAAGATTAGCTGGCAGCAGGGGCGGTTCCAGATTCCAAAACAACCATTAATACATATTCTGGAAAAGGAAAGAAAAGCAGGGTGAAAAGAATCGTGTCGATATGGTTACCTAATCTGGCTACAGACTGGATGGAAATCAGGAAGCCGGAATTGAAAAAAAAAGCCTTTGTACTGGTCAGGCCTTATCATGGTCGGATGTTAATACTGCATTCCAGTCCGGTGGCCATAAATAAAGGCATTCGGAAAGGAATGGTACTGGCCGATGCAAAAGCGATCCTGCCAACGCTTTTGCATTTTGATGAAAGGCCGGAACTTATTTCCGGGCTGCTTAAAAAAATAACTGAATGGTGTATCCGCTTTACTCCTTCCGCTTCGGTAGATGAACCCGATGGAGTAATTCTTGATGCCAGCGGATGTACTCACTTATGGGGTGGAGATGAGCCATATATTACGGAGATCAGTAAACGATTCAAAGCGAAAGGATACAAAAGCAGGATTGCAATTGCCGGAACCATCGGGGCAGCCTGGGCTAATGCCCGGTATTCCGGTCAAAATCTAATCACTGTTCAGAATGATTTGAATTCCATTTTAGCATTACCACCGGAATCACTGCGTATTGAAGAAAAGACAACTGTCCGCTTACATAAACTGGGTTTACACCAGATTCAGCATTTGATCCAGATGCCCGGCTCTTCTCTTAGGAGACGGTTTGGAGATCTGATTGTACAGCGTTTAAATCAGGCATTGGGAACGGAACCGGAATGGGTGAACAATCTTACACCCATCGATCCTTATCAGGAGCGGCTCCCATGCCTGGAACCAATTCTTACCCGAAATGGGATTGAGATTGCCTTAAAACGTTTGTTGGAAAATTTATGCAGGCGTTTAAAGAAAGAAGGCAAAGGGATTCGAAAGGCGGAATTGAAAGCCTATCGCATCGATCATAAAATTTCATCGGTTCAGATTTCCTTAGGCAATGCGTCAAATAATATCAATCATTTATTGAAACTGTTTGAAATGAAACTCGACAGCATGGAGCCGGGTCCGGGTTATGAACTATTTGTACTGGAATCTTCCAATCCTGAAGAAGTGTTTTCCATACAGGAGGAATTCTGGAAAAATTCCACCGGGTTCCAGCAAACGCAGCTCACTGAATTAATCGACCGCATCAGTATAAAATTGGGCCCGGAATCAATACACCGGTATTTGCCGGCTGAACATTACTGGCCCGAACGATCATTTAAAAAAGCAAATACATTGATGGAAGAAGCTTCCACCCGATGGTTCGCGGATAAACCCCGACCTGTTGAATTATTACCGGTGCCCGAACGGATTTTGGTAACCGCCCCGATTCCCGATTATCCGCCCATGCATTTCAGGTATAAAGGAGTTTTGCATAAAGTGGTAAAAGCAGATGGCCCGGAAAGAATTGAACAGGAATGGTGGATAAACGAAGGAGAACACCGCGATTATTATGCCGTTGAAGTGGAATCCGGAAACCGGTACTGGATTTTCCGTTCCGGGCATTATGATGAAGAAAAAAAACCAGGCTGGTTCCTGCATGGATTCTTTGCTTAAAATGAAGCCGATGAAATATTCAGAACTGCAGGTAACCACCAATTTTTCATTTCTTCAGGGGGCATTTCATCCTCATGAAATAGTAGAGCAGGCGGCTGTATTGGGCTACAGGGAAATTGGCATTACCGATCATAATACGCTTGCTGGAATTGTAAGAGCTCATGCTGCTGCAAAAAAAGCCGGAATCAGAATAGTGGTTGGATGCAGACTGAATCTTCAGGATGGAAACAGCCTGCTGGCCTACCCAACTAACATAAACGGGTATTCGAAGCTTTCTAATTTGTTAACTCTTGGAAACCGGAGAGCGGAAAAAGGGCAATGCATATTGTATAAAAAGGATGTTTTTGAAATTTCCGGTGAAATAAAATTTGTACTGATACCTCCCACCATCTTATCAGATAATTTTCAGTTTGAAAATTCCTTTATTAAAAACCTGGAAGAATATAAAAAATACTTTGGCGGCGATCTTTACCTTGCTATTACGAAAAGATACCAGGGCGATGACAATAAGCAAATATTTCAGTTAATGGAATTATCCAAACAATTTGGTATCCCGCTCCTGGCTACCAATGATGTTTTTTATCACCATCCCGAAAGAAGAAAATTGCAGGATCTTCTGACCTGTATCCGTCAAAAATGCACCATTTACAATGCCGGGTATAAGCTTTATCCGAATGCGGAGCGTTATATAAAGAATGAATCGGAAATGATCCGTTTGTTCAGGGCTTATCCCGAGGCCATCAGAGCCAGTTCAGAGATTGTGGAATCCTGTGCATTCAGTCTGGATGAACTTCGGTACGAATATCCTTTAGAAGTTATATCAGAAGGTAGAACGCCGATGGAAGAAATTACCATCTTAACCTGGAGCGGGGCGGAAGAAATTTTCGGGAATCCGGTACCGGAAAAGATCCAGAATAATATCCGGCACGAATTATCATTCATTGAAAAAATGAATTATGCTTCCTATTTTTTAACGGTATATGAAATCGTAAGAGAAGGCCGGAGAAGAAATATACTTTGCCAGGGGCGGGGATCGGCTGCCAATTCAACCGTTTGTTTTTGTTTGGGAATAACATCGGTGAATCCCGAAAAATTTGATCTTCTTTTTGAACGTTTTATTTCAGCGGAACGGAATGAGCCCCCCGATATCGATGTGGATTTTGAGCATGAGCGTCGTGAAGAGATAATGCAATACATATTTGAAAAATATGGACGCGACAGAGCCGCTATTGTAGCCACGGTAACCCAGCAGCATGTAAAAGGTGCATTAAAAGATATAGGAAAAGCAATGGGGCTTTCAATAGATACCATTGAAGGATTGAGCTCAAATGTATGGGGATACGAGGATGATTGGTTTGATCGCAATGCAGTGAATGCTCAGGGCCTGGATGCCAGAGACGATCATCTTAAAAAAGTGCTGGACCTTACTAAGCAGTATATTGGGTTTCCCCGCCAATTAGGCCAGCACACGGGAGGTTTTGTGATCACAAAAGGAAAACTTTCTGATCTCTGTCCGATATTAAATGCAAGAATGGAAAACAGAACCTGCATTGAATGGAATAAGGACGATATCGATGCCCTTGGTTTTATGAAGATTGATGTGCTTGCCCTGGGAATGCTAACCTGTATTCGAAAAGCTTTTGATTTATGTAAAACACATTATGGATTGGATCTGACCCTGGCTAATATTCCACAGGATGATCCAAAGGTGTATGAAAATATTTCTCATGCCGATACCATTGGATTGTTCCAGATTGAAAGCCGGGCCCAGCAGGCCATGCTGCCCCGATTAAAACCCCGGAACTTTTATGACCTGGTGATAGAGGTAGCGATTGTTCGGCCTGGGCCTATTCAGGGCGATATGGTTCACCCGTATTTAAGAAGAAGAAATGGCGAAGAACCGGTAGAATATCCTTCCAAAGAACTCGAAGATATTTTAGGGCGAACTTTGGGTGTTCCGCTCTTCCAGGAACAGGCGATGAAGATCGCCATTGTAGCGGCCGGTTTTACCCCGGCGGAAGCAGATGCGCTTCGAAGAAGCATGGCCACATTCAAGATAACCGGCATGGTTACTCAGTTTGAAAAAAAGCTGATTGAGGGTATGCTGAAAAACGGTTACAGTGAAGAATATGCGAAAAAAGTGTTTCGCCAGTTGGAAGGTTTTGGCTCCTATGGTTTTCCGGAAAGCCATGCGGCTTCTTTTGCCTCGCTGGTTTATGTATCGGCATGGATTAAAACCCATTACCCGGATGTATTTGCCTGTGCCTTGCTAAACAGCATGCCCATGGGTTTTTATCAGCCGGCGCAGATAATTATGGATGCCCGCAATCATGGAGTGGGAGTTAAGCCGATCGATGTTAATTTTTCTTATTGGGATAATACTCTTGAAAAAGAAGAAAGCGGGTCATATGCCATTCGATTGGGGTTCCGGCAGTTAAAATCGATCCGGCAGGAAGATATGCGGATCTTAACAGAAAACCGCCAAAAGCCTTTTGCTGGAATTCATGAACTTCGAAATATCGGAATGAATGATTCGGCGCTCGAAATTTTAGCCGAAGGCGATTGCTTTCGCTCCCTGGGCCTCGACCGAAGGGAAGCAATATGGAAATTGTCGGCAAAAGACAATCCCTTATTTCTTTTTAAAGGCCATTTATCACCGGAAGAAAAATCAGAGCAGATTCAATTGCCTTTGATGACGGAAGCTGAGCAGGTTTTTCAGGATTATGCCAGCACCAGTTTCTCAGTAAAGGCACATCCTGTGAGTTTTGTAAGACATAAGCTTGCCAGGCTCCGGGTAACTCCCAACGGGGAATTAATTAAGGGTCAAAATGGAGATCATATAAAAGTGGCTGGTTTGATTTTGATCCGGCAAAGACCCGGTACCGCAAAAGGGGTTTGTTTTATGACCATTGAAGATGAAACTGGTTGGGCAAATGCGGTCATTTTTTCAAATCTTTTCGACAAACAACGCAAGGAAATTATGCAATCCAGCCTAATAATGCTGGAAGGGAAATTGCAAAAAGAAGGCGAGGTTATTCATGTAATTGTTAGCCGGTGTTATGATATCTCCAAATTGCTTTGAGCTATTTCCAATGGTAAAGTGTTGTAAGTCTCTTAAATTCATTGCTGTCCGCTTTATAATTTTCAATTTAATTGAACCCTGTATTAACAGTAAGTTACGAGCAGTCATTAAAAATGACCCCTTCCACTTTTTTTTAGAAAAAAAGTGGAGCAAAAAAATCGGGCTCCGGAATAAATCCTAAAAATTGAAACTTCCGGCTAAATAAAAACAAGTCACAGCGAATCAATATAACCCAGCG
>JAEZAY010000404.1 GCA_023427575.1 Bacteroidota bacterium
TATCACCGCCGATATAGCCGCCATTGGGCGTTGTACCACTACCAAAAGTTGTATAAATTAAATTCATGGCGGCTTCCCATTGGGCCCTGTGTTAATTCTCCGGTAGGATCGGTATAGCCTAACGGATTATTCAGCACATATGCATACCTGTTAAAGTTCTGGCTGTTAAACGGATCCTGCACATAGTCGTCCGGCATCAAAAACCGGTGCAACACCGGGTCGTACAATCTCCCGTTCATGTGTATCAAACCAACCGATAATAGGTGCTCATGCCCGGTATAGCCTCTTTGCAGGTAAATAAAAGAACTTAAGTTGGCGCCACTGCCGTTCTGCAATTTAGCCAGATTGCCCCAGGCATCAAAATGGCGTTTTTCCTTTACGGCGCCGTTTACATCCGTTATTGCTACAATGCTGCCCAGATAATCCCGGTGTAAATACAGGAACTCATTGGTAGTGCTGCTTCCCTGTACGGAGCGCCAAATCAATGGAGCGCTATACCCATCACCCCCAAGATACAGGATAAAAGTGGTGGTGCCAGCCTGGGAATCTTCGGTGATTTCCATGCTGCCATCGGCGCTGTAATGGTTGCTGTACCGGGCCGCTCCCCAACTGCCGCCGCTCGGGGTACGTCCCCAGTCCATATGTGCCCGTCCGCCTGCGGCATTATACTGAAAGGTTATCTTATCCCTGTTTTGTTCAACGATCTCTACGGGCTGCTTAAAATTGTTGTATACGGCCTGCTGCAGATGATGGCCGGTGTAGTAGGCCTGCCCGGCCGTATTGAGCGCTATTTCTTTTTGTTTAGAATAATGCCTACGTTTTTTAAGATTATCACACATTTTAGTCCAGTTATTAATTTTTCTATATGTATGAAACCTCTATTAATAATAAACTACCTCTTCCACTTTTTTTGAAAAGAGGGAAGTAAAAAAATCGGGATGCCGAATAAACCCTTAAAATGCAAATTCCCGCGGCTAATAAAAACAAGTCACTGCGAAAAGATACAACTATCCGTTTTTGAAATTCACATTTCAAATTTTCACTTTTGCAAATTACCCTATACACTTCGTTTCCATTTTCTAACGATTTTTTTCCGGGGACCGGAGAATACATTAGCCGGACAGGAAAACGTCTGCCCGTTAATGACAAATAATTTTCAACTATCAGGATTCAAAATAAAAAATCGCCGGCAGTTGGTTGCCGGCGATTTTTTTAAGAGTGGAGAAATTTTATCAGAATGAATAGCGCAATCCAAATTCAAAACTTTCGCCAGCGCTTACTCCTTTAAGATCTGCGGATCTGGTTTGGTATAGAACCAGGGCAGAAAGGTTCATTTTTAGATTTAAGCCCGCACCAAAGGTAAAGCTGCGGGAGGTATGATAGATTCCGGATACCTGCAGCAGTTCGTTCATGAAACTGAAATTGGCACCCATATCTACTATAGTGGAATAACCATTAAATCCTCTTACCGCCAGCTTTGGCTCTACTCCGATGGGCTCCGCGCCGGCATCCATATCCAGTTTGGTTTTATAGCTGATGGCAGCGAAATAGGTGGTATGTTCAAATTGAGGACCTTCGCTGTTCGAAAACTGGCTTACCAGGTTGGGTAATACGGCCTGAATGGTGAGTCTGTCGTTGAACGTATAAGCTGCCCCGAAATCGGCTTCGAAATAATTCCCTTTTGAATTAAAATTATTGAGCAGGGGATCGTTCAGATCGCCGTTGATACCACCCATATTCAGTTTTTCCAGCACGGCTCCAGCTGAAAAGCCGAGATGCAGCTTATGCTGATCCGTGAAGGCCGCATGATATGCAAAACTTCCCATCACGCGGGTTCTGTTCAAAAGATCGGCCTCATCATTCTGGATGATCAAACCCGCTCCCAGATTATCCTTAAAACCTAAGTCGCCGGTAAACGACATGGTAACAGGCGAGCCCGGGATTTCGTTCCAGAGCCGACCATAGGAAAGAGCCAGGTTTTTTTTCTGGTTCATTCCCGCCAATGCCGGATTGGCCAGGTACTGATTCTGAAAGTATGCAGTTCCCGGCATTTTCAACTGGGCTTTAATATCGCTGGTGTTCAGAAATGCGGCGAAAAACAGCAGCAATAAGATCACAACCTTCGCCGGATTAATATTAATATCTCGTTTATTTTGCATGTTAGTTTAGTTATAACGTTAACAGTTATACGATATTCACGGTTCTTTTACCGCTTGTTTCGGATGAGCGTAATAGTTCCTTTGAGATCGGGAGTTCCGGGCCAGAATTTAAACACGAAGAAATAAGTTCCTTCCGGAAGAATTTTGCCGTTGGAGGTTCCATCCCAATCGTTGCTGTAACTACGCGATTCCAGCACCGTTCTTCCCGAGCGGTCGAAAATTTTCAGGTGATGGCGCGGATAAAGGTGCAGGTTGGTAACCACCCAGCGATCGTTGATGCCATCGCCATTCGGAGTTAGAACATTCATGGCAACGGGTCTGTCGGGCCCTTTCTGATCGGAACTGGTAAGGGCTCCGGCCACCAGCGAATAATCGGAATTAACGGTATTGCTGGTTACAAATACGCGGTAGTAATAACCGGTTCCTTCTTCCAGGTTTTCATCTACATAGCGGGTTTCAGCCGGTCCAACTTGTGTTAGTGAATCGAAATTCACTCCATCCAGCGAGCGTTCGATGATTACGTTTAAGGCATCGGTTGAATTATTGACCCAGGTTAATTCGATCGAAGTTTTCGACAATGCTTTGGCCTTTAATTTATCCGGTGGGGGAGGGCC
>JAEZAY010000414.1 GCA_023427575.1 Bacteroidota bacterium
CCCGGGCCTGGACGCAGCAGGTGATTGCCAGGCTTAAAGGCAATGCCATGTCGAGCGGCAGAGGCGGAGCTAACATTGATATGGTTTTGGATTATATTAAAAACGAATTGCCTTATATCGATGCCGAATACGTAATGGTAACAATTGGGACTAACGGCGGCAATACTGAAGCGAAACTGCAGCAACTGGTGGATTATATTCGCTTGCAGAGTGGCATTCCGATTCTGAATAATATTCCTTCCAACGAAAGCGGCACCCAGGTGGCTGAGGCTGTTCTCATCGAAAAAGTTCGCGCGGCCAACGATATCCGGGGCGCGAAGTTTGATCTTGCCACATCTCTTGCCGGAGATGGCAGGGAGGTTGACAAAACCACCATGTACTGGGAAGATTATTCCGGAAGTTATGGCTGGCAAATATATCATCATCCCAATGAAGTGGGTGGCGACCGGATGTTTCAGCGCACGCTGACTGACCTGCCCGAAATATACCGTTAACAGTATGAAATTAGTATTTAGAACATTCCTGTTACTCGCACAGGTGTTGTTTTTAGTTTATTTGACCGGATGTAAAAAAGATACTGGCCCGGATCCCATTCCTGAGCCGGATCCGGTGGAGACTGATGCGCCACGCACGATGTCGAACATTGTAGGAGTTGACCAGTTTGGAAGAAGTTTCGGAACCATTTCATCCACGAAAGCCGATAAGCAGGTGGGTTTGTTTTTCTGGCTATGGATAGGTCAGCCTTTTGCAAACGGGATATACGATGCCACCAAAATTCTGGCAATGCCCAATGGGTTAAACCGGCTTACACATATGGACTGGCATGATGCGGGAATCAGCCCCGATGGTCAGGCGCATTTTTGGGGCGAACCAATTTGGGGTTACTATAATTCCGAAGATGTGTGGGTACTTAGAAAGCAGGTTGAAATGCTGACCATTGCCGGGGTTGACTTTATTTTCTTTGACGCGACCAATGCGCTGATCTATAAGAACGTTGCCGAACGTTTGATGAAGATAATTTCTGAATATCAGGACAAAGGCTGGTCGCCGCCGAAAGTTGCTTTTTATACGCATTCGCTTTCCTTTCAAACAGTGCGTACCATATACAGGGATATTTATAAATCGGGACTATATCCTGAAACCTGGTATAAGGTAAATGGAAAACCTTTAATTATAGCTTACACCGACCCCCAGGATGATATTAATGAAGCAAAGTCGCGGGGCGACAATAACTATATTCCCGGCACCCTGTCTTCAGAGATCCTCGAATTTTTTCATTTCCGCAAACCACAATGGCCCAGCGATCCGGTTTACCCGGATGGATTTCCATGGGTAGAATGGAAATTTCCACAGCCCATGCACAATGGAATTATGAATGTAACTGTAGCAAGCCATCCCTCGGTGCCCATGTCGTTTTCACTTACCAGAACTGATATGATCAACTGGGGCAGGGGATGGGATCCCGATACCAAAACAAATAAAAGCGCGGATGTAGATAAAGGCAGTTTTTTCCAGCGCCAGTGGGATCATGCCATCAGCTCAAACCCGGATCTGATTACAATTGGCGGCTGGAATGAATGGATCGCATATAAGCAGCCCTATTGGGGTGAATACGTGCTGGTGGATGCCGTTAATAAAGAATACTCCAGGGATATTGAGCCGATGAAAGGCGGTTATGAAGACGCGTTTTATCTTCAGATGATCAGCAATATCCGGCGCTATAAAGGAATCACTCAGGCAGGAAATGCTTCTAAAAAGAAAAAAATTGATATCAGTTCCGGAACTGCGCAATGGAATGAGATTCCCGCTGTTGCCAGCAACTTTCATACAAATTCATTTGGCCGCGATTCATACGGTGCATCCACGGTTGCATATTATACCCAGCCGGCGCCCTCAAACAATATCACGGATATCAAATTGTCGTATGATGAAACAAATATTTATTTTTTGATCCGAACAAAAAGCCGCCTGAACCTAAGTGGAGCTAATGCGTTGAACATTCTGCTTGGTACCGGCGATCCCGGATTAAAAAATTGGGAAAGTTATGAATACCTGATTGGTGAAACCGTCGATGGAAAAAATCTTTCAGTGGGGAGGCTAAACGGAGAGTTTGAAACGACGGCTGTTGGAAATGCAAAAATGATTCAAACCGATAATACAATTCAAATTGAATGTCCGCGACAGTTAATCGGGCTGAATAGTGCCAGGCGCTTTTATTTTAAACTGGCATCGGGTGTAATTGATCCATCCGAGATTATGTCTTATTATACATCCGGGATCTCACTGCCTCTTGGGCGCCTGAGTTATATGTATGAAATGGAGAATTAATATTCATTCAGGAATAAAAAACGTTGCAATGTTAAGTTGGCTGAAGAGCTTTTTATTTATTCTGACCGTGGTTTGTCCTGCTGTAATAGTTGCCCAGAAATCAAAACAGCAGGCTTACGAAAAGCGGAATGTTGAGAATGGTTCGATCTATATAATTACAGAAGCATCGCCGGATTATAAGTTTGATTCGGCAAGGTATTCGGTTTTTATTCCGGATGGGGTTGAACAAATCGAAGGAGTATTTATTCACCAGCATGGATGCACCATGGAGGGAAGAGGGATGGCGACCGCCTATGATTTGCAATACCAGGCTTTCGCGAAAAAATGGAAACTGGCGATCATCGGGCCGGATCTGTATGATGCAAAAAATAATTGTCACGACTGGAAAGATGCGGAATCCGGCACCGCCACGGCGCTGCTGAAGGCCATTCAGCGGGTTGCAAAATCATCTGCTCATCCGGAGCTAAATGAGTCCCCCTGGTTATTGTGGGGTCATTCCGGTGGCGGCTACTGGGCGCAATCCATGATGACAAAATATCCCGAACGGATCATGGCGGTGTTCAGCTATTCGCCCGGACTCAATGCTCAGTTCAGCTATCCTGAAAAAGCATTAAAAATTCCCATTATGATCCGCCATGCGGGCCCGATTGGCGATGCCTGTTGCTGGCAAACAGCTCTGAATACATTTACTGCGATCCGTTCCGCAAACGGCTATGCCGGCATTGTGCTGAACGCGCACCAAAACCATAATTTCAGTTTTGTACGTTATCTCGCAATTCCTTTTTTCGAATCTATATTGCCACAACGATTGCCAACAGGAAAATCGAAGAGTTATAAAAACATGCGTGCGGTAGATGAAGGCAGGGCCTGGCTGGCCGATACGGCCACTTTAAATATTTTCAGGGCAAAAGATTATCCCGGAAACAAACTGGCAGCCGCCTGGATCCCCGATTCGGCATTGGCTTTCAAATGGCGTGAGTATGCGGTAACAGGAACCATTGTTGACAGAACCCCGCCGCCGGCCCCGTCGGCAATAAAGCTGGAACGCCGTCATAATGTAACAGTCACGGTTTCCTGGAAAGCGGAGGCTGACATTGAATCAGGGATCAGCCATTTTAATATTTACAGAGGAGATAATCTGGTTGGCCGCTTTCCGGCAACAGGTTCCTATCAGAACTTTGATCCCAATGGCGATGATGCATATCCGTTAGTTCCTGCCGCTTTACAAACCGATCAGACCCTATTATGGAATGATGCTTCAAAAATCAGCATCAGCACGGTGAATCATTTCGGGCTCGAGTCGGCAAGAGCTTATGCTCCATAAATTTGCCGGAGGCTTTTGAAGAATTGTTTTATTTTTTCTGCTGTCATTAGAGCGATGGCCTCAATATCAGCCGGAACGGCACCTTTTCTTTCACCTGCGTACCCGATAGTATGGCTTTGGCGGCCATTACGCCCATTTCGTGGAAGTCGGATGAAATGGTTGTGATGCCATTAAGCACTACTCTTTTAATAGGAGTTTCATTATAAGAGATAACGCCCACCTGGTCGCCGATGGCATAATTGGTGGTGTTAATTTTTTCAATCAGCGCGACCAGGTCGTCTTCAATCAGATTTATATACACTTCACCAGGATTAATTTCAGCCTCGCTCACATCATTGATGATCTTGTGGTGAAAAGTAAAATCCTGACAAAAATGTTTGAATCCTTTTAAGATCTCCCGGGGATAGTAACTTTTCTCAGGGAAGATGATAACAATGGTATGATACTTTAAAAGCCGGTCAACCGCATCGCTGAGTGCCTGGTAAATATCGTTTTCAAAGTCAATAAGAACCGAGGCATAATCTCCTGTCACACCCGGCGGCGTTCTGTCCATCATCAGCAATTTGTCTTTTGGAATCGTATTAATCACATCGTGCGCATTTTCACCGCCTTCCACGAAATGAGGTATGATTACAAAATGTGTGTATGGATCTTTATTATTTGCCAGTATGCGTTTGAACAGATGGAAATCATTGTTGTACACGTAGAAATCTATTCCCGCCTGCTCACCCAGCGTTTCCACAAAAGCGTCGTAGATTGTTTTTTTTGGAATGCTTAATTTGTTAAACAGGAGAAACACGCTTAACGGTCTTCTGAATTCGGTGTTCTCAATAAAATATCCTCTTCGGGGAACGGCATTGATAACACCCAGTTTTCGCAGGTGACGATAACCTCTTTCAACGGTATCACGCGCTATATCCAGTTCAATACTTAATTCGTTTATGGACGGCATGTTATCGCCAGCCTTAATATTTCCTTTTTCGATTTGTTTCAATACCGCATTTGCAATCTGCAGGTATTTGGAAGTGCTGGAATAAGGGTCAACAGTAAGCAGGTCGATGATCTTGGTTTCTTTCATATACCACTATTTCAAAGGGATTAAATCGGAGCTTCAAAATAGATCAATTTCTGCTAATGGGATTATAAAAATTTAATCTTAAATATTTCAATTCTTCAGGTCAAAACAGGACAGTAAAGAAAATGTTCAGGGCTATGTTTGTTAGACTGGATGGAGATTACATTCAGCTTTAAACTATGGATAGCTTGCTTAACACAAAATCTATGCATCCGCGTGATCAGATCACGCTGGTGATGCAGCGTATTTACAAACGAATTCTAACGACAACATCCGGCGGCAATCTATCAATCATTGATGATAATGGCGATATCTGGATCACACCAACCGGTGTTGATAAGGGCTTGCTGAAGCCTTCCGATATTGTTTGCATGAAAGCTGATGGTTCGGTAATCGGCGATCACAAGCCATCTTCGGAATATCCTTTTCACCTGGCCATTTACAGGTCGAGGCCCGAGATCAGGGCCATTGTGCATGCACATCCTCCCGGACTGGTAACTTTCAGTATTGTACGGAAAACTCCCAATACCAACATTCTTCCCCAACTTAAAGAGCTTTGCGGCACCATCGGTTATGCGCCGTATGCGATTCCCGGAAGTGCTGAACTGGGGGAAAATATAGCTGAACAATTTCGCCTGGGAATGAACGCTGTGATTATGGAAAATCATGGAACCGTAATCGGCGGCAAAAATATTTCGGATGCATATCAGAAATTTGAGTCGATGGAGATGACTGCCCGTTCGATTTTGTACGGCAACATGATTGGCAAACCTTCCTATTTATCAGACGAAAGCATTAATGCCTACCAGGAGCAGCCTTTGCCGGATTTTCCGGAGGCAAAAAGGGTTACATACCCGTCGGCAGAACGTGAAAAGCGTACTGAAATTTTTAAAATAGTGAAACGCGCCTGTGAACAGGGCCTGATGCTGGGGGCGTATGGAACCGTTTCTGCGCGCTGGCGCGACAATGATTTTCTGATCACACCCGATCGCCAGTCGAATTGGGAATTGAAGCTTGAAGATATTGTTCAGATAAAAAAAGGACAAAGAGAACCGGGAAAAGTTCCCTGCCGCTCTGCATACCTGCATCAGGAGATTTATGAAAAACATCCCGATGTAAATGCGATCATCCTTACACAATCGCCTTATCTTACATCTTTTGCCATCACAGGCGCAGAATTCAACGTAAGGACAATTCCCGAAACCTGGATCTACCTGCAGAATGTTGGGATGGTGGAGTTTGGAGAGCAGTTTGCCGGGGTAAGCAAAATTCCTTCGATTATCTCTACGGAATATCCGGTGGTAATAGTGAAGAATGAATGCGTGATCGTTGCCGGAAACAAACTGCTCCAGGCTTTTGATTATCTCGAAGTGGCAGAATTCAGTGCAAAATCGCTGGTGATGTCTACCACGCTTGGCAAAATGGTTCCCATCAGTGATGAACAGGTGGATGAACTGGGGAAAGTGATGAGCAAATGGAAAAATTACGAATGGGCTATGTAGCCGGTTTCTGATACCCGATTCTGTTAGTGAAAACTTGCGATATGAAGAATAAGTATGCTATTATTTTAGGAAATCTTGGAAACACCAGAGACCGTTTTTGTCCTGGTTATAAAAATAATCCTTCCACCGAGGAGATGTTGAAATCGGCGATTGAAAGAGTGCCCAATATTGAAGGCATCGAACTGGTTGGCACCTGGGATATTCGCCCCGATAACGTGGGTGAAATGAAAAAGAGACTGGATGATGCAGGGATTGCCTGTGCCAGTATTATTCCTGATACGTTCACCATTCCCGAATTTGGAAAAGGAAGTATTACCAATATTGATCCGGAAATCCGCCAGCGCGCGCTCGATTATTTACGGAGCATGAGTGAAGTGGCCCTTAAAATGGATTGTGATATTGTAAATCTCTGGCTGGGTCAGGATGGATATGATTACCTGCTGGCAACCGACTACAACAGGGAACGCGACTGGTTAACCGAAAGTACGAAGGCACTCGCTACCGAGTTTCCAACTCTCAAATATTCGCTTGAATACAAGCCCAAAGAACCCCGGAACTTTTCCTATCATGCGCGGATGGCCGATACCATTCTTGCCGCCAAAGAAACGGGCTGCCCGAATGTAGGTGTTACCATCGATACCGGCCATAGCTTTTATGCCGGTGAAAATGTAGCGGAAGCGGTCGTGCTTGCGAAACGTGCCGGCGATCTGTTGTATCATATGCATTTCAACGATAATCATGGAACCTGGGACGATGATATGATTGTGAGCAGCGTGCATTTTACAGTGTACGTGGATCTGTTGTTCTGGCTCAGAAAAACCGGGTATAATGGCTGGATTTCAATGGACCAGTACCCTTACCGCGAAGATGCTGTTGATGCCATTTCCGAAAGCATCCTGTGGGTTCGGAAATATGAACAGATTGTTGATACCTATTATTCAGAAATTGAAGCGCTGATCCAGGAGAATGATGCGGTGAAAACATCCAGGTTTTTAAGAAAGCTGCTCGCCTGAGCCTTTCCGTCTTTACCCATTTCTCTTTCGTTGCAACCATAATTTGCCATATAAAAGTTTTTCCATGAATAGAACTATTCATCCGGGGAAAATGACGTTCCTGTTGTTTTTCTGTACCTTTTTTTTAGCTGGTTTTACAAGTATCACTTACGGCCAGCAGGATTTCACTATCATCCATATGCGGATTAACAATGCCACCAATCCGTTGGGGATTGACGCAACAGTGCCGCAGTTTAGCTGGGAGTTTTCAACTGCTAAACGCAATTTCCGCCAGGCCGCATACCAGATTTTTGTTGCCGATTCTCCCGAACAACTGGATAAGCCGGATGGCAATATCTGGAACAGTGGTAAAGTAAATTCTTCGCAGTCTTCCGGAATTCTGTATAAGGGTTCAGCGCTTCAAAGCCGTAAAAAATATTACTGGAAAGTAAAAGTGTGGACGGCGGATAATAAAGAACAACTATCATCCGAATCCGGTCATTTTGAAATGGGCTTATTAAACCAATCCGACTGGTCTGGTGACTGGGTAGGTTTCCCCTCCGGCTGGATTGGCAGAGTGCAGTACTTCAGAAGAGTTTTTTCTTTCGGTAAAGAAGTGGTAAGCGCCCGTGCCTATGTTGCCGGTATCGGCTATTATGAGATGGAGATCAATGGTAAAAGAGTGGGTGATTACGTTCTTGATCCCGCAACCAGCGATTTCAGTAAACGGGTTTATTACACTACCTATGATATAAAGGATTACCTGAACAAAGAAAATGTTATGGTAATTGCGGTTGCCCCTGGCTGGTATGGAATGCCGAAGCTGAAAATGCAAATGGAATTTCAGTTCAGCGATGGAAGCCATGAAGTGATCAACTCCAGCTCGATCCGCAATGTAACGCTTGGGCCTGTTATTTCATCCGGGATCCTCGACGGAGAAGCGTACGATGCCAGAATGGAAAAGCCGGAATGGAACCTTCCATCCGATACCATCATCAAAGGGCTGCCAAACCAGTTCTGGGGCGTAGCGCCTGTTGTGGAACCGCCCGGCGGAATTATGGTTGCCCAACAGCTCGAACCCATAAAGGTAGTTGATTCCTTTGCTCCGATTGCAATTACGGAACCCAATCCGGGGGTATATGTACTCGATGCCGGCAAAAACACGGCAGGATGGTTACATATCCGCGTAAAAGGCGATCGTGGTCAGAAGATCACCATGCGGTTTGCAGAAACCATTTACGATTCCGGAACTGTGAATCAGGAAAACCTGCGAACAGCATTCGCAACAGATACCTATATCATGAAAGGAGATGGCGTGGAAGAATGGGAGCCGCGGTTCACGTATCATGGATTCCGGTATGTTCAGATTGAAGGCCTTGGTTCAAAACCAAAGGCGGAAGACTTTACCATCAAACAGGTTCGGTCGGATGTGGAAGACGCCGGGAAGTTTCATTCGGGAAATGATCTGCTGAACCGGATTTATGATATGGTAAAAAGAACCGAAGCAAGCAATCTGCACAGTATTCCAACCGATTGTCCGCAAAGAGATGAACGTATGGGCTGGTTGAATGATCTTACGGTTCGTATTGAACAGGCAATGTATAATTTTAACCTGCATCGTCTGTATGAAAAATATATCCGCGATGTGGTGGATACGCAGGGCGAAAATGGCGAGATCACCGATACCGCTCCTTACAAGGTGGGCGGGAAACCAGCCGATCCTGTTTCTGCAAGCTTTTTACTGCTGGCTTCAAAAAGCTATGAATACTACGGCAATACCCAGATCATC
>JAEZAY010000433.1 GCA_023427575.1 Bacteroidota bacterium
GGCATCAATTATGGCGGCCAGGCCTATGACGCATTCACATTTGGCATTGACTGAGAGACACCTCAACATATAAAAGAGTGCCAGGCAAAGTAATTAATGTAAACAGGTTTTTATTGATGTTGATTAATTTTTTCGGAATAACGTATAACAAATCACAACGCGGGACAAACGAATTTATTCCATAACATCAGTACTTACATGGGCGGATTATCGCTGTTCCAGATATCGCGGTACATCTTATACTTACCATTCTCCTTTTTCCATACTACCATGTATTTGCCTTTTTCAACAACTTTGGAACTATCGCTCATTTCAAAAGTGCCGGTTTCTATCACCAGATCGCCGGCACTTATGATTTCAGTACTGGTAAGGGTAGCCGATTTTAATCCCATTGAAGGAACAGTTGCCACCAGGCTGCCCATTTCGTTACGTCGACTCATTGTCTTCATGTGCGGAGGATACACGATCGCTTCGCTATGATAAAGGGAAACCGTGGCTGCCGAATCGCCTTTCACAAAGGCCTCATTAAATAAACGATTGCTTTCCCGGATCTCATTTTTTGCAGCTTCCATGTCCGCGCCCGCAGAAGACTGGCCCCATGAAATGCTTGAAAAACCAATACATAAAACCAGAAAGCTTAATAATTTCGGTCTCATTTTTTTGCATTTATAAATTAGAAAATATGATGAAATACATAAATATTAATACTTGTACTTTATTCATGTATTTGACAAAACAATTCCTTCGGATCATGTTCATTCATTCACGAAAAAGGCCGTGACTTAAACCATTTAACTATCATGCATAGCCGATAATCTACAGGCAGATCCCTGAAATTCTAATCTCCTGTTATATAGCCTCAGCCAGTTAGTTTAAAATCCAATCTGGTCTGTTTATTATCATAAGGTTCCGAAACGACCCTGATTCGTACGGAAATTAGTGGCATATTTTTATGAGAACTGCGCCTTGTGCGGGTTCGGAATGGAGGGCAGATTTCATCGGGAGTATGGCTTGACTGAAGCGCTGGTAGTTGGTTAAATTAGATAATAAATCCGGCACCTGCAAGTTCAGAAGCCTGCGATATTTTTAGTGAAGCCATTAAAACCGAAAGCATAATCAAACTCTTATGCCGGACCGCTTCTCAAAAGTTCTTCATTGAGCTCTGAATTATCTTTTTTGCACAATTCACGATTTTATTAATGCCCTTTTCTGCAAATACCTTCCGGGCAGTAATTTTTAGAGTGATGATCTAATGCCTATAAGCGGGGCATCCGGTCAGAGGCATGACTTTATTATATAACTCGAGATATAATTTATTCACACAAAACCGATAACCATGTTTTACCATGTAAAAGAACTTCAGTTTAATGCACGGGTATCCAGACCAGATCCCGCTTTTGCCACTTTGCTATTGGAACAGTTTGGCGGGGCAAACGGAGAATTGGCCGCCGCACTGCGTTATTTTGGCCAGGCCTTTGGGGCCAAAAATCCCTATCCCGATAAATATGACCTGCTGATGGATATTGCCATCGAAGAATTCAGTCACCTTGAAATTGTAGGTGCTACCATTCAGATGTTATTAAAAGGAGTAAATGGCGATCTGAAAGATGCGGCAGAGAACTCGGAGATCATGAAACTGATGAATGGGAAGGCCGCCAAAGAAGAGCTGATCCACCAGGGCATTACGGCGCCCCAATTATTTGTTGGCACTGCCGGCGGGCCAGCATATACGAATTGCCAGGGAGTTCCCTGGTCGGCAGCCTATATCAACGGCGACGTTACGGGCGATCTTACAGCCGATCTTCGTTCCGATATTGCCGCCGAATCAAGGGCAAAAATGGTATATGAATACCTGCTCCAGTTTACAGATGATCCCTATATTAAAGAAACGCTCCGGTTCCTGATGACCCGCGAGGTAGCCCACTACCAGATGTTTGAAGCTGCTCTTGCTACCATCCAGCCGAATTTCCCTCCCGGAATCCTGCAAAGCGATCCGCGCTATAGCAATTTGTATTTTAATATGTCGAGTGGAAATGATTTTACGGGCCCGTGGAATTCAGGCAAAAGCACCCAATTTGGGGAAGATTTTCAGTTTATTGAAGACCCGATCAAACATGTAATGGAAACAAATGGTCTGCTTGATCAGCAAGCCGCCGGCACCGACCGAACCGAAAAAGAGGTTCAGGCTGCCAATATTGCACTGGGAAAAGAACGCAGCACCGAAGTAAATGCAAGCATGGACTTCAGTCCGCTTTCCTGGAATATTCCGCCCGACGAAACGGCCAAGGCTAATAAATCGCTGAACACGAATGGAAAAAATAAAAGCAAAAAGTCTGGAAGATAGAACGATAGGAACAGTGGAAGTTCAGGAGATTACCTGGTATTCAGATCCATTATGTTGTTGGAGTTTCGCCTTTTTAGGCGGGTTCCGACAACTAATGGAAACCTATCCCGAGGCTTCGATACGGCTGTGCATGGGTGGACTTATTCCAGGATGGGAAAATTTTTACGACCGCAGCAATGAAATCAGCCGCCCCGCACAAATGGGACC
>JAEZAY010000461.1 GCA_023427575.1 Bacteroidota bacterium
TACATTAACTTTTTTAATCCTGTTCTTCTCCACATCCAAAATCTTAAACTCGAAATCTCCCAATACGATTACATCGTTTAAGTTGGGAATTTCACCGGCAACCTCCAAAATTAATCCGGCAACCGAATCGCTTTCACCGCGCAGATTATCGAAGGTAGAGGGTGGCAGGTCCATGATCTTGCAGATATCGTTGATCATTGTTTTGCCTTCAAAAATATAGTTGTATTCATCTACCTTTTTGTTGTTCATATCTTCCTCATCAAACTCGTCGGAAATTTCGCCGATAACTTCTTCAATTATATCTTCCAGTGTTACGATTCCGCTGGTACCACCAAACTCATCTACCACTATGGCAAAATGGATTCGTTTCGCCTGAAACTCTTTCAGCAGATCTTCAATGTATTTCTGTTCGTGAACAAAGAAGGGCTGTCGGATAAGAGTCTGCCAGTTAAAGTTATCCGCTTCATTCAAATACAAAATCAGATCCTTCGTATGAATCATGCCTACAATATCGTCGAGGCTTTTTTTATAAACGGGCAGGCGTGAATAATGCAGTTCTTCCACTTTCTGTTTAAGCTCGGCGAAATTGGTATTGTATTCAATGCCGCTAACATCCAGCCGGGTCCGCATCACCTGCTTCACTGTTATCTCACTGAATTTGTAAATGCCAGCCAGAATTTTCTGTTCTCCTTCTTCCTGAACGGTCGACCGGATCGCTTCTTCCAGTTGTTGCTGAGTATGTGCCTTTGATACCTTTCCGCCCACGAAACGTTCTACTGAATCGGACATCTGGATCAGCCTTGCGCTGATCCTGTTAAACAGATAATAAATAACTTCAACCAGATATGAAGCTTCATAGGCAAACCGAAGGTTATTTTGGGTAGCACGCACTTTCGGAAGCACCTGGCCAAACAAAACGATCACTGCAGCGATCACCAGGATTTTGATCAGGATTTCAGCAAACCAGTAGCTGGGTTTTAAGATGATGATCTGATCTATTAAAATATTTGACAGTGTGATGATCGAAATATTCAGGAGTGTGTTAGCAAGCATCAGCGATCCCAGCAAAATTTTGGGTTCTTCCAGCAGATTGGCGATTCTTTTCCAGCCGGCGTCCTGTTTGGTTTTCAGCAGATTGATATCGCGGTAGTTTAATGAGAAAAAGGCCACTTCGGCACCCGATATAAAAAAGGAAAGTATCAGCAGTATTACTACCAGAACGGCCAGCAGCACATTGGCCTGCGTATTGGCGACCAGCAAAACAGGTGTAAGAAGATCACAGAAGAACAATAGTTCAAATGGGTTTTCCAAATCGATGTTTATAGGTGAAAGAATCTTCTTTGCTCTGTATCAAATATAAAGGCAGGAAATCAAATCCTGCCTGAAGGGCAAAAATACGTTGCAGGTTAAGAAATGCAAGAACCTTTTAAAATTTCACATTGTAACTAAAAGGGAAGGTCCTGTGAATGATCTGTCATCGGCGGCAATTCCGAGCCAGTGTATCCTTCTATATGCTCGTTGGTTCCGGAATGCGGGCCACTATGTGCATCTGTGCGTTTGTCAAGCATTATCAGATTGTCGCCCACCACTTCTGTGGCGAACTTTTTATTGCCTTCCTAGTCTTCCCAGCTCCGGGTTCTCAACCGGCCCTCAATGTACACAAGACTTCCTTTGTGCAGATATTTTTGTGCGAGTTCAGCCAGTCCCCTCCAAAGAACTACCGTATGCCATTCTGTTTGAGAGATCAGTTTGCCAGCCCTGTCCTTAAATGTTTCGGTTGTTGCCAGAGGAAATTTTGCTACCGCGATATTTCCTTCCAGGAATTGAACGTCCGGATCCCTTCCTAAATTTCCTATCAGCATTACCCTGTTAACGCCTCTCATATAGATATGTTTACTGGTTAATAATCATCTACCGGTTTAATTCTCTTTTAAAGTTAATTTTTTTCGAACAAACTAAATAATTTTCTGAACAGCTATATCAATGGGAAAATGCCTAAAATCAATGAGATAAATGCTATTCTGCGGCTTGCTGACGTAGAAAATAGCTGGCGATCACTTTAGGAAAGGCGATGTGTTTAAGGTCTTGCTTGCTTACGGGCTTATAACCTTCTATTTCCGGAAGCGCCCCTTTCACCATGATCCGGATAAACCGGCCGGCAATAATCTGATGTGAAAGCACCTGTCTGAAGCTGTGTTCACTTTCTAACGAATAAACAATACCATTTGAAATATGGGATAAAAAAAAGCCAATGCGCTGATCATCTGCTTCCGATTCTGTTTCAAACAACACAAACTCATGAAGCTGTTGCCAGATATCCTTTTCCGTTCTCTGGCGGATCAGAATTTCAACTTCATTTTCAATAACCAGGTATGTAAACCAGCGTTCTTTTTTCTCGGCAGCCTTTTCTTTTACAGGAAGCTGGTTCACCCAACCATGTTTAAAGGCTTCACAATCTTCGCGCTGAACACAAACAGAACAAAGTGGCTGTTGGGGTTTACAAATGGTGGCCCCAAAATCCATAATCGCCTGGTTATATACTGCCGGGCGATTCTGATCAAGCAGGGCATCGGCGAGTTGCTGATAGATTTTTTTTCCACCACCGGTGTTAACGGGAGTGGTAATTCCAAAATACCGGGCAATTACCCGCTGTACATTTCCATCCACCACTGCATGGGGCTTATTGAATGCAAACGCGCTGATAGCGGCGGCTGTATAAGGACCCACGCCTTTCAGGGCAAGTATTTCAGAAAATGTATCGGGAAATACGCCCTTATAAACGGTATGTATGGTTTTGGCGGCGGCAATCAGGTTCCGGCAACGGGAGTAATAGCCTAGTCCTTCCCATAATTTAAATACCTGCGACTCATCGGCATTGGCCAGGCTGGCCACATTGGGGAAAGTCTGGATAAAATTCTCGTAATACCGCCAGCCCTGCTCCACCCGGGTTTGTTGCAAAATAATTTCACTCAACCAGATCCGGTAGGGGTCTTTTTCCCCTTTCCACGGCATAAACCGGTCATTTTCAACGGCATCCCAATGCATCAACTTCTGTGTAAAAACCGATTCCATAGTATTCAAGCCCAATAACGTTTTGATACTGATATTATTGGACGCCGATTCAGGTATAAATTTCGTATCTCTCTTAACTAAATGTTTTCTTGCTTATTTGCGAATTAACTATTAATTTCAGTAATGAATTGATTTTGTGCGCATTGGCAAGGAATACGACAAATCATTTTAGAAAAAATATTGAAAACCTGTCAAAAATCACAAATATGAGAAAAGCAGACCTCGTTAACCGGATTTCAGAAAAAACAGGTATTCCAAAAGTGGATGTTCTGGTTACCCTTGAAACGATGTTTAAAGAAGTGAAGGACACGCTGGCTGAAGGGGAGAATATTTACATACGTGGATTTGGGAGTTTTATAACGAAAAAAAGAGCTGCTAAAATCGGGCGTAACATCAAGAAGAATATTGCAGTACATATCCCGGAACATTATATACCTGCATTTAAACCCGCTAAAGAATTCGTTGCAGAAGTTAAAAAATTACAATCAGTGAAAGAAGATCAGCCAAACCCGGATGATGAAGTGTAAATTTGCTGTCTAAATTTTTTAAGCGTTGAAAAAACAGCAACTGATCCTGGTTTCGATAGGCCTGATTTTATTTTCGGTAATTTTTATTTTTGGCAAAAGGCTTCCCCCCAAATCAACAACACCCGTGGTGCCGGTTGCCTCCGAACCAATCGCTGAAATTTCCACAGAGGCTATTCTTGCCACCGCAAAGGAAAAACTCAGTCCGGGACAGCAGGCCTATGTGGCGAAACTGGAATCTGCCGTGGTTAGAGGTGATGTTAAAGACCAGCAAATCAAGGTTTTTAAGCAGTTGGCCGATTTCTGGCGGGATTCAGCTCATGCCCTTCTTCCATATGCCTATTATTCTTCGGAAGCTGCTAAATTGGAAAATTCTGAAAAAAGTCTCACCTTTGCTGCCCATTTCTATTTAAACGGCCTGCGTGGGCAGGAAAATCCGTCGATCCGGAAATGGATGGGATTACAATCCAAAGAGTTATTTGAAAAAGCCCTGGTACTGAATCCCAACAACGATTCATTGAAGATCGGACTGGGAAGTACATATTTGTTTGGCAATATCAGTGAAGCGCCGATGGAAGGAATAACACTGATCAGAGAAGTTGCGGAAAGAGACACGACAAACATGTATGCACAGTTTATGCTGGGCGTGGGCGGAATGATTTCAGGTCAGTATGACCGGGCCATCGAACGCTTTCGGAAAGTAGTTGCTTATCAGCCACAAAATCCGGAAGTAATCGTAATGCTGGCAGAATCATACGAACGCAAAGGAGATAAAGAAAATGCCATTAAATGGTATGAGGAAGGAAAAAAGATCATTCTGAACCGCGAAATTCTGCAGGAGATAGATCACCGGATTGAAGAACTGCGGAAATAGATCATTTTTAATTTATTTGTTCACTAATATAATTGGTAATTATGCCTTGTGGTAAGAAAAGAAAACGTCATAAAATTGCGACGCATAAACGTAAAAAAAGACTGAGAAAGAATCGTCATAAGAAAAAGAACCGTTAATTCTTCTTCGAAAAAATATTGGCCGCCCCAATGGCGGCCCTTCTTTATTGCTGAGATATTTTTACTCATTTCCATTTAACATCCCGGATAAAAGTAATGATACCGTTCAGCTCTTTTCCTTGTAGTGATGAAGGCAGACGCTAAAGATGATTACGCTTGAATAAGGAACTAATTATAAATGCCGCTCCCCAGGGCGTTGAAATTGCCTTGCTGGAGGAGAAAAAACTGGTAGAATTACATCACGAAAAAATTGATGCAAGTTTTGCCGTGGGTGATCTATACCTGGGAAAAGTAAAAAAACTGATTCCGGGTTTGAATGCTGCATTTGTAGACGTCGGTTTTGAAAAAGATGCTTTTCTGCATTATACAGATCTTAGTCCGTACGCAAGATCATTACTTAAATTCACGCAGGCGGCAATCAGTGATCAGACGGAAGGTTTCGATTTTGGAACTTTTAATGTAGAACCGGAAATCATCAAAACCGGTAAGATCAATGAAGTACTTAGCGGCAAGCCAAATATTCTGGTTCAGATTCTAAAGGAACCCATTGCCGCCAAAGGGCCAAGACTGAGTTGTGAGATCTCACTGCCCGGGCGATTTGTCGTTATCACACCCTTTAATGATATCGTTGCTGTTTCACGAAAGATCCATTCTTCGGATGAACGGAAGCGGCTGCAGAAAATTATTGAGGCCATTAAGCCGAAAAACTTCGGGGTAATAGTAAGAACGGCTGCTGAAGGAAAAAATACCGCCGAACTGCATGAAGATCTTTCCATGCTGGTGGAAACCTGGAAATCGATTCAGCGAAATCTCCGGAATTCAACGCCCCCTTCCAAAATACTGAGTGAACAAACAAAAACCACCAGTATGCTCCGCGATCTGCTGAATGAAGATTTTAATAAGATCGTGGTGAATGATAAAAACATCTACCAGGATACCAAAAATTATATCTCGCGCATTGCCCCTGAAAAGGCCGATATCGTCAGTTATTATAATAATGGCCTTCCGATTTTCGATCAGTTTGGAATAACCAAACAGGTAAAAGCAGCATTTGGAAAAACCGTCAACCTTCCCAGTGGTGCCTACCTGATAATTGAACATACCGAAGCCCTGCATGTGATTGACGTAAACAGCGGCTACAAAAGTGTGAGCAATAACCAGGAACAAAACGCGCTTGAAACAAACCTGGAAGCAGCCGCTGAAATTTCACGCCAGTTGAGGCTTCGTGATCTGGGCGGCATTATCGTGGTCGATTTTATTGATATGAAACTTCCTGATAATAAAAGGAAGCTTCTTGATGCGATGGACGAATTCATGCGGACCGATCGCGCAAAACATGCTGTTCTGCCGATCTCCAAGTTTGGGATCATGCAGATCACGCGGCAGCGTATGAAGCCGGAAATGAATATCAATACGCAGGAGGTTTGTCCTACCTGCAATGGAACCGGTAAAATTTCATCCACTCTTTTACTGGAAGATGAGATCGAAAAAAATCTTGCTTACCTTTTAACGCATCAGCATAAAGACCTGACCCTGGTTGTACATCCCATTTTATATTCTTACCTGACCAAGGGCGGGTTTTTCTTAAGGTCAAAACAATGGAAATGGCGCTGGAAATATGGCCAGAAAGTAAATATCCGCGAGAACACCAACTATCATCTGACCGAATTTCATTTCTTCAATAAACACGATGACGAGATCAAGCTTTGATCCGCCATTAAAAAAATTTTATACTTAAATAAAAAAACTCCGGACCAGCCGGAGTTTTTTTATGCTCTTTGATTATTTTGGTTAATTGTAACCCGGATTCTGAACCAGGTTTTTATTTGCCAGAATTTCTCTTTCCGGAATTGGAAGTACATATTCCGGCGCATTCCATGGAAGTGAAGCGCCTGATAATTCCAGTCTCTTATAATCATGCATCCGGAATCCTTCAAATGCAAGTTCATAAATTCTTTCCTGCAGAATATCATTCAATGAAGGATTGGCGATGGGATCTAAACCGGCACGCTCACGGATAACCGCAAGATCTGCTGCCGGGCTATCACCCACCGAAGTACCAAGCCGGCGGTTTGTTTCAGCCCTGATCAGATACATTTCGGCAATCCTGATCACCGGAATATTCTGGCCCAGATCTTTCCATTTTTTGGTATAAAGACCATCGGGGAAGGGACTATCGTCTGTTCCGAAATCAAAGAGCTCCAGAAAACGTTTATCGTTTTCGTCGTAGCTGAAATAAAGATCATAGGAAGGTTCGATATCAGCTCTTCCTACTCCATTTGGCCAGTTGCCATAAAAGGTTGTAAGGCCATCGTTGGAGTTGAAAGCAGTATTCTGATCATTCTGCTGAATTTCGAATACACTTTCAGCAGTGTTCTTATTATAAAACCCGGAGGTAACACCAGAATTTAGCTGAAAAGGTCCGTTCTCAATAACATCATTCGCATAATCACGGGCTTCTTCGTACTCGCCCAGTTGTAAATGAACCCTGGCCATAACTGCCTGGGCTGCAAACACCGTTGCTCTTCCGTTTTCATTCGTTTCGGGAAGTTTTGCAATAGCGGTTGTAAGATCTGATTTTACCTGCGTATATACCTCGGTTACGCTGGATCTTGCATCCAGGCGTGAAGCTTCCTCTTCGGTACGGGAAGGTGTTAAGATCAGGGGAACACCCAGGTTATTGTTCACCGATGGATCGGGGTTTGAAAACAAACGGATGAGTTCAAAATACATCAGACCTCGGATAAAACGGGCTTCCCCTTCAATCCGGTTGCGCTGATCCTGGTTCGTTAAAATATCCAGTGAACTCAGGATGTTATTGGCGATATTGATCGCATCATAAGCAGCAGCCCAGGTTCTGGCCGCTTCGGGATTGAACTTGTCGGTTTCAATATTATAGATATCGGAGAAACTTCTGAAAGTGCCATACCAGTCGATATTTTCATCGGCGATGATCAGATCGGGAAGCAGGATCAGATTATTTCCATACAAACTACCGCTGCCCAGTACCGAATATCCCCCTACCACTGCACTTTCAATATCGGCCGGCGTGTTCAGCGCATCATTAACATCCACCGACTGGCGCGGATCTATATCAAGTTTTTTACTACAGCCGGCCATTATAAGAGATGCCAGGAAAAGGCCGGTGAAATATCGTATTGTTAGTTGTTTCATTTCGATTGGTGTTTTTTCTTTTAGAATCCTACATTAAGTCCAACAGTGATTGTTTTCACCTGCGGTGGCGTATAAAAATCATGACCTATATTCAGATTGCTGATGTAGGAGGCATTTACTTCCGGATCGTATCCTGAATAGTTTGTGAATGTGAAAAGGTTCGATGCAGCCAGGTACACCCGGATTGTTTCGATCTTATACCGGCGGATGACTGTTTTAGGCACATTATAGCCCAGCATTACATTTTTGATCCGGAAGTAAGATCCGTCTTCAACCCATCTGGATGATTTAATTCCACCATTGCCATTCAGGAAACGCGGCTGAGGTACGTCTGTAATATCACCGGGGTTTCTCCAGAAACGCATCTGATCCTTAGTTTGGTTATCATAAAAATCACCATTCACACTTTGAAAGAAACCTGCGATATTATACAGATCATTTCCTGAAACAAACTGACCCTGAATGTCGAGATCAAAATTGTTATAGGAAAAACGATTATTGATTCCACCATAAAAATCAGGATGTGGATTTCCAATTTCATAATCCACCGCCAGACCTTCATCATTCGTTGGCTTTCCGTCTTTATCATAATACAGCGCGTCACCATTGGCTGGGTCAACACCATAATATTTCGGTCCATAGAAATAACCAAAAGGTTTGCCTGCTTCTACCCGGCCCAACTGACGTGATCCACCATTCAGGGTTGATCCACCCATATCGGTAACCTGGTTTTTATAGGTTGAGATATTAATGCTGGTTGTCCACTTGAATTTTCCAACCAGGTTGCGGGTGTTTAAAGTAAACTCCCAGCCCTTGTTTTCCATTTTACCTACGTTTTTGGTGATAATGCCAAAACCGTTTTGGGTTGGCAGTTGGAAATCGAGCAACAGGTCTTTGGTCTTTTTTATATAATAATCAACCTCGGCTGAAATCCGGTTTTCAAACAATGCGAAATCCAGGCCGATATCAATCTGATCGGAAGCTTCCCAGCGAAGGTCATCGCGGCCGATCTGTGTTGGCGCGATACCAGCCTGATCGGCATAAAATGCCGCACCCCACAGGGTTCTGTAAGCAAAATTTCCAATTTCGGCATTTCCCGTACGGCCATAACCGGCGCGGAGTTTCAGGAAGCTAAGCAGATTGGATTCGCTGAGGAAGTTTTCTTCAGAGATAATCCATCCAAGTGAGGCAGCCGGAAATACGCCATAGCGGTTATCTTTCGCAAACCGGGAGGAACCATCAACACGGGCACTCAACTGCAATAGGTAGCGGTCGTTGAATTTATAATTAGCACGGGAAAAATAGGAAGCAAAACTCGAGTTGGTCTGATTGCTGGTACCGAAAATGATTTTGGCGGCACTGGCGATCTTCTGAAACTGATCATTTGGCAGGCTGGATCCCTGCAAACCATTTGCGCGGATATTGTATTCCTGGTATTCAATACCACCTACTACTTCAAGATCGTGCAGATCATTAAAGATTTTGGAATAAGTAAGGTAATTCTTCACATTCCAGGTGGAAGCGTTTGTATGATAGCTTTCCGCCAGTCCATTATACGTAGAGCCGGTTTCGGTTTCACGGGAATAGAATAATTCTTCATCCAGGTTCTGCCAGTCAAATCCAAATTCACTTCTGAACGAAAGCTCTTTGGTTAGATCAAACTGCGCATACAAACTTCCGATAGAACGGAATGTAATCGCCCGGTTTGTATTACTAACCCGGTCGATCAGGTTATTATAATAAATGGTTTGTTTGTTTAAACTGCCATCTTCATTATAGATCCGCTGAATCGGCGGAAGCGCATTCAACTGGATCGGGTTTGCGAAAGCGTTATCGCTGGGAACCCGGTCGTTGACCATTTTTAATGCTGAAAGGCGGATTGCGGTTTTGTTACTTT
>JAEZAY010000475.1 GCA_023427575.1 Bacteroidota bacterium
TGGTAGGACTTACGGGCTACAGAACATTTCCGGGCTTTGGTAACAACTGTTTTTATTTTACGCCGTCCGTTTCAATTTTCTTAACGGATTTCTTCCGAGGCCCAGGGAAATACATTTTAGCCGGACACCACTCATTATCACATTATCACACTATCACATTATCTATTTAATAACGATGATTTTAGTACTTAAAAAGGCCTGAATTGGGTGCCAGGCTGCAGGGTATATTCCCAGCTTCCCGTTTGCTCGTTTCGGTAGAAATAATAATAACGGTCTTTGGTTTCTTCAGCCAGAGTTGACTTTTTATTAATGTAATCGTTTAATACCACTCTGGATACAAAACGTACGGGATAAGCGGTATACACTAAATCATCCTCCGCATCATCTGATACGATAAAGGTTACCACCGTTTGAGGATAATACTGGATTACCTGCACCTCCACGCACACGTCTTCCAGGCTTAAGCCGGGTTTGACATTGTCATTGGCCATCATTCTTGTAAACAGTGGCATCAACTCATTTGGCTGAGGCGCATTGGGATTGCTGGTACCAGCGATATAGGGTTTTTTGGGCCAGCAGTTATAACGACCGGGATAGCTTTTATCCAGTTTTCCGATGGTGAAAGGCTGGCGGTGCACAATTGAATCAGCAACAATCGCATCACGCACTCCCTTAAACACCCGAAGTTCATATACGCCGTCTTCATACAATGGTTTCAGTTTTAATGAACCAAAAACCGTGTCCAGTATCGGGCTCATATTTACCCCGGAATGATCTCCCGGTTTAGATAAAGAAACCTGGTAATAAGCGCCGCTGTCAAGTGGCGGAAACTCATAGTTCAACACGATTTCCTGGTTGGTATTAAACGTTTTTTCCGGGATCAGGCGGTAACTGGTGGCAGGGGGTCGGGCGTTTACATTTTTTGGAATTACTATTCTCGCTGCCCGGTAAGTTCCGGTTCCTGTTTCTGAGGTATTGCTCACCGTTATACTGTCGCCTTCTTCAGATGTTTCAATCAGCGCGGTTTCTGCCGGCTCTTTATCCAGGTCTTTTTTAATTGCTTCTTTACCGGGCTCCTGGTTGTCTTCTTTGGCAGCCTGTTTCACCGGCCTGGATGCTACCGGTCCCGTCTTTTCTGTTTCCTTAGCCGGGGTTTTTGCTTTTGGCGCCGGTTTTCGGGTACTTTCTTTTTTTACCGTTTCGGTCTTCACCGGTTTTGTGTTGCTTTTAGCTTCCACCGGATCGGCCTTTGGTTTTTCTGTTGTCTTGGTTTCGGTGGGTGAAGGCTTCGGATTTTCCGGAACTTTTTGTGCGGTCGATTCTTTTGGAGGCGATTTGCGTGCGGCCTCAGCGGTAATGATCTTGAAAGGCACTCTCGCCATTTGCTGGGGCCGGGTATCGTTGTAATTTTTATAGCGATAGATAACAAACTGATAGTTCCCGGTTTTTGTAAGCGTTCGCATTTCAACACTGCCATCCGGCACGGCTCTCAATGGCTTGGAGTCGTAAAAATCAGTGCCATTCCCTCCAAAAATAAACATCAGATAAAATTCATTGTTTGGTGTGCCGGGTAAGCTCGAGTACCTGACCACCAGTGGCTGACCGGCAATATATTCCGTTGTTCCAGGGGAGATTTGAATATTCTGGGACTGAACGATCGCGGGGATAAAAATGAAACAAAAACAAAATCTCAAAACAAATCGGGCAGCAACCATATTCACCGGGGTCTGATTTAAAACTTAAAATAGCGGATTCCTGTGAAATCTGCCGTTAAAAACGCGAAAATATTTATTATTTATAAAGGAATTTCGAAAACCAGCAAACTGCCTTTTACTGCTTCTATCCGGAATTCACCCTGTACCGATTGCATCCGGCGCTTCATATTTAAAAGACCATTTCCAAAACGACGCAGATTGTCCTGATCAATTCCTTTTCCATTGTCTTCAATTTCAACGGTAAGAAGATCGGAACGGTCGTAAATGCGAACGTAAACAGTATCGGCCTGCGAATGTTTGGCCGAATTATTCAGTGCTTCCTTTACGCTCAGGTAGATATTTCTTCTTTTCTCGCCACTGATCTCGCGATTTTCTGAGACCGAAACTTCAACCTTACATTGAATATTAGTGGTTTCAAAAAATTCAACCGCGTTCACACGGATATAGGCTGCCAGGCTTTCGAGGGTATCATTCGAACTTTTCATGGTCCAGATGATTGTATTCATTTTACCGAGTAGCTCGTTTGCAAAATGGGAGATCTTTTCAATTTCTGGTAATGCATTCCCTTTCATCTTACTTTTCACAATTTCGCTCATCAGGCGGATTGCAGTAACCCCCGATCCCAATTCATCGTGCATATCGGCAGAAATCCGGTTTCGCTCCTCCTGCTGCGCCGCCATTACGGCCATCTGCTTTTCAAAATCCTGTCTTTCTTTTTCTCTCTGCAATCGCTCTCTTTCACGCACCTGCTCAATCAGGTTGCGCCGGTTTTTGTAAGCAAGTCCGGAAAGGAAAAGGATCAGTTCAATTACCAGCCCGATTTCATAATACACCAGCGACCTGTTTAAGATATGACCCTGCTGGGGAACTATTTTCCATCGGAATAAAAGCAATAAAAACGAGATTAGCGAGAAGATCACTAATGCCAGGTTTCCCGCGGCAAGGTATTTCAGCAAAGTATCCTTATTAAAGAAACTGTAAACAATAAACACCATACCCATGATCAGCATATACAATTTGATCACATTGTTTTCAACGATGTGCAGAATTACATAGTGGTCGGTAAAAAAATAAATGCAGGAGTAGGCCAGAAACAGGATCATCAGCAAAGCCATACTTGATTTAAGAAAGCGATGTAAAAAATGATGATGCAGCCTGGTCTCCAGAAATTTCTGTACAAAGATCAGGTAGAAATATACCCCGGTAACCATTATCAGAAAGTCGAGATATTCTTCGAATAAAAAATTAAAGGCCGAATAGCTCACGCTCAGCAGTGATTTCAGTAACAGCAGTATGAATGTGCAGAATACATACACTGAATAATAGATGAATTCGCGATTCCGGTTTTGGAGATAAACGGCAAGAGAATAAAAAATCATCAACAGCATGATGCCGGCAGTAATATAGGTAACCACATCCTGTGGCAGATTTTCCCATTGTTTCCAGATAATCCAATGGCGGATAAAATTTTCCTGGATCAGCCGCGGCATAAAGCTGTTGCTGCTTGTTCGCAGCATTTCCAAACGCACATAGTAAACCGAACTGTCTTTGGGTTCCAGCTTCAATAGCCGGCTCCCTTCAATCCAGGATGTACGCATCGAATCTTTCGGCAATTTCACCGGCACCTGTTCGGAATTTTGATATGGTGTTCGGAAAATCTCAATCTTGCGGGCGAAAAATCCGGGTATGAAAAATACCCTGGCGGGAGTATCGGCAGGATTTGCCAGAACAAAGCGGAGTACCAGATTATTTTCGATGTATTCGGCAGGTAAATTTGACTGGTATTGTTTTAGTTTGCCCGTATCATAATTCAGATTTGGCAGATCTTCGGCCCGCAGATCCCGGTCTGCAATGGCGATCGCCGCTTCGGTAAACAATTGCTTATAATGACGGATCTTACCGATATCGATGATGGTGGAATCGATGGGGGCCGGTTCAGCAATTTGCGCGAACAGAGTTGTTTGCATTAACAGGGGGGCCAAAACAAGCCAAATGAATCGAAATGGCAAATTCCGCCTGATCCTGGTTTTAATACCGGAAAAATGAATGGAAACTCTCATTGCAGAACGGATAATAAATTTATCCTTTAGTAGTTATGGTTTTGTAAAGTACAATATTTGTTTCATCCATGAAATTTGAAAGGGCTTCCTTACAGTAAACCCAACCACTTATCTTTGCGGCCATGGCAAATCGTTTGAAATCCAGTAAACGCCAGTCCCCTGATCCGGATAAACTAAAATCTGAAAAAGAGGAACAGGTTACTGTAAAAGAATTAGTGCGGGATGAGCGTACCCATAAAATTGCCGGTTCAATATTATTGCTCCTTTGTCTTTTCCTGTTCATAGGATTTGCATCGTATCTTTTTACCTGGAAAGAGGATCAGGACAAAGTATTTAAGGGGGCTTCGATCCTGTTGCCCTCCAGTGATGAAACTACCGCGAATTTATTGGGCAATCTCGGAGCTTATATTTCGCATCAGTTTTTTTACAATGGGTTTGGAATCGCATCTTTTTTATTCTGCACTATATTTTTTGTTACAGGTGTTAATGCATTAACCGGTCGCAAGCTGTTTCGGGTTTGGCGAAATCTCCGGTACATGCTGGTGGGAATTGTATTTTTCAGCGTTACCGCGGCCTTTTTATTTTCTTCGGCAATCTTCCCCTGGGGTGGGGCTTTCGGAAACATGGCTGCCAACTGGCTAACCCGCTTTCTGGGTACATTTGGAACCGCCGCATTGATTTCCGTAGCCGGTCTGGCTTATTTTATCTGGAGATTTAACC
>JAEZAY010000481.1 GCA_023427575.1 Bacteroidota bacterium
TGGTAGGACTTACGGGCTACAGAACATTTCCGGGCTCTGGTAACAACTGTTTTTATTTTACGCCGTCCGTTTCAATTTTCTTAACGGATTTCTTCCGAGGCCCAAGGGGCATTTACCCGGACACCAATGACGTTGGGTTCGGGTCTTGTTTCAAGATAATCCGGATGAATTTCGGTTTTTCCGGAAGGCATAGCCGGCGCCTTCCGGAAAAAATGGCCGCTATATCCTTACCCTCCTTTCCTCCTGCCCTATATACCTGAATAAAACCACTCGACACTTTATTAATCCAGATTATAGTGGTTGAATTATTTTGTGTAGCATCCTGAAGGGAACTCTTTTCCCGGCTAATATCTGTGAATGAACCCGGAACCTGGTTTGCTTTTGCCGGACAAATAACTCATAAAATAAAATCAATACAATATGATCCGATTTTCTGCTTTTAGAAAAAGCCGGAATTTACTGGCCCTCCTTCCGCTGGCAGCCCTGCTTTCGTGGAATGAGCCCGGTAAACCCGGAACGAATGAACTGCAAATACCGGTAACTTATTATAAACTCGATAATGGCCTCAAAGTGGTTTTATCGCCGGATAAAACAGCGCCTACGATAACGGTGGCGGTTTATTATAATATCGGGTTCCGGAATGAACCCCGGAACCGGACCGGATTCGCGCATCTGTTCGAACACATGATGTTCCAGGGTTCAGAAAACCTGGGAAAAATGGAATTCATTCAACTGGTGCAGAAAAATGGCGGCATTCTGAACGGGTCCACCCGGTTCGATTTCACCAATTATTTTGAGGTGATGCCAGCACATAAACTGGAAACAGCCTTATGGGCTGAAGCCGACCGCATGAAGGGATTAAAAATTACCCAGGAGAATCTCACCAATCAGCAGGGCGTGGTAAAAAATGAAGTGAAAGTAAATGTGCTCAATCAGCCCTATGGCGGGTTTCCCTGGCTTGACATGCCGCAATATGCCAATGAGAACTGGTTCAATGCCCATAACTTTTATGGCGATCTGGCCGACCTCGATTCAGCTAAACTTGAAGATGTAGATCAGTTTTTTAAAACCTTTTATGCCCCAAACAATGCCGCTTTGGTGGTGGTGGGCGATTTTGAAATGGCCGATGCAAAAAAATGGATTGAACAGTATTTTGCTAAAATTCCTTCTTCTCAACTTCCTCCGGCTCCCGATCTGAGCGAACCGCCACAGACAAAAGAAAAACGCTTCACAAAAGAAGATAAGCTTGCCAACAAACCCGCTTTGGCCGTGGCATACAAAATGCCTGAGCGCAATAGCCCCGAGTATTATGCCATGGGTTTAATCGATCAGATTTTAGTGCAGGGCCAGGATAGCAAACTGCATGAATACCTGGTTCAGAAAAAAGGCTATACAGATAATGTAGGCGGTGGTATAAATATCGGGCTTGGAAACATGTTCGACTATAACGGACCCATGCTATGGGTTTCGAACCTGCTTTATGATTCCACTGTTTCGGCAGATTCAATTATAGCCGTTTATGATAAAGCGGTCAGTGAAATAAAAAATGTCAGCCAGGAGGAAGTGGATCTGGCAATTGTAAAGATGCGTTCAGATCTGTATGATGCGCTGGGTTCTTCGTTCGGAATTGGAAAGATTACACTGCTGGCATGCTTTGCCTTGTTTGATGATAATCCTTCGCGGATAAATACACTCGAATCTGAGTTTAAAAAAATCAGTCCGGCAATCATCCGTAAAACCGCGGAAGAATACCTGAAACCGGAAAACAGAACCATTTTGATTATTGACCCTAAAGCAGGCAAATCATGAAAAACAAAATAGTCATCTTATTCGTTGCGGCAGCCACGCTTGTATCATTCTCCACAATAGCTCAAAAGGAAACACCGCCACCGGGCGGAACTCCAAAAGATTTCAAACTTTCGGAAAAAAATCTAAAAAAATATCCCAACGGACTAAAGTCGACGCTGGTTCAATATGGCAACTTACCTAAGGTAACGGTAAGCCTTATTATTAAAACCGGTAATCTGCACGAAGGGGATAACCAGGTTTGGCTGGCAGACCTCACCGGAAATCTGATGAAAGAAGGAACAAAAACCATGAACTTCTCGGCGCTGTCAAAAAAAGCCGCCAGAATGGGTGGAAATATTAATGTAAGCACGGGCCTTGCGCAAACCACGGTATCGGGTTCCGTATTGTCTGAATACGCAGGTCCTTTTATAGAATTGATTGCCGACCTCGTTATGAATCCTTCACTGCCCGAGTCGGAATTAAAACGGCTGAAAGAGGATCTGAAAAGACAGTTAAGCGTTCAGAAAACTGTTCCTCAATCGCAGGCACAGGCGGCATTTTTCAGTTCGATGTACAAGGGCCAGCCGCTTGAAAAAATCTTTCCTACCGAAGAAATGCTGAACAGTTTTACCATCGACATGGTGCGGGAATTTTACAACAGCCAGTTCGGAGCCAAACGTTCGGTCATCTATGTGGTAGGTAAATTTGATGAAGCCGCTGTGGCCAGGGCCATTCAGAATTCGCTGGGCAAGTGGAAACCCGGCCCTGAAGTGAAGTATCCGCCAATCAAAGAGAATGCAGTTGCCGAAACCGTGATTGTAGACCGGAAAGCGGCACCGCAAACCACGCTGATGATCGGATTGCCGGTGATACAGCCCACCAATAAAGATTATGTGCCGATGCTGGTAACCAATTCCCTGCTGGGCGGATCATTTGGATCCAGGATCACCAGCAATATCCGGGAAAACAAGGGCTATACCTATTCCCCGTTCAGTTCGGTTTCAAACCGCAAAGGATCTACGCTGTGGATGCAGCAGGCCGATGTAACCAGTGAGCATACCGCCGCTTCTCTCAATGAAATAGAAAAGGAAATCAAACGGCTGCAAAATGAGCCTCCTTCAAAGGAAGAACTGGATGGAATTAAAAACTATGAAGCCGGGATTTTCGTATTACGGAATTCTTCGCCGGGTGGAATTATCGGCCAGTTGAATTTTTTGGATCTTTATGGTCTTGAAGACAGCTACCTGAACACGCTGGTCAAAAACATTCACAGTGTTTCGCCTGCAAAAGTGAGTGAGATCACGAAAAAATACATTAACTACGATAAGATGTTAAAGGTTATGGTGGGTGATAAGGAGCAGATCGAAAAACAGCTGGGCGAAAGCAAACCGGCACTTAAGCCATTTTGATTTTATACCAATTCAATATTCTTAAGTTTTAAACAACTTGTTTATATTGGATCCAAATTTCTTGCCCCGTTCATAATCATCCTTTAAATACAATACGTTGAAAAGAAAAGATTTTCTATACCTGTCGGGTATTGGTTTGGCTGGATCCTTTCTTTCCGGAATTCCACTCGTAGGAAAAGCGATTGCACCGGAAGAAAGTCTGAATACGGTAGATACGGCGGTCAAAAAAAGAATGGCCGATATCGCTTTAAATGCAGCCCGCTCGAGGGGTGCCACTTATACCGATGCCCGGATCGGGCGCTACGTAAATCAATATATTATAACGAGGGAAGATAAAGTAGAAAACCTGGTGAATACCGAAAGTTATGGGATGGGAATCCGGGTGATCGCCAATGGGGCCTGGGGCTTTGCTGCTACCGATGTTCTTACCAACGACAGTATAGCAAAAACCGCCGAACTGGCGGTACAGATCGCGAAAGAAAATTCCAAACTGATTTCCGAGCCGGTTCAACTGGCACCACAAAAAGGATATGGGGAGGTAAGCTGGAAAACCCCGATCGCGAAAAACGCTTTTGAAGTTCCAATGAAAGAAAAAGTAGATCTTTTACTGTCGGTAAATGATGCGGCGATGAAAAACGGCGCCAACTATATCAATAGTTTTATCTTTCTCGTGAACGAACAAAAGTATTTTGCGTCAACGGATGGTTCTTATATAGATCAGGATGTTCACCGGATCTGGCCTACATTCTTCATTACTAAGATCGACGCGAAAACCGGGAAATTTGAAACCAGAAACGCCCTCAGTGCGCCCAGTGGAATGGGGTATGAATATTTAAACCCGAGGGCTGCAGACAAGATCAGCAGCCAGACCACCCTGTACAAAAACAGCTATGATATGCTGGAAGACGCTATTAACGGTGCAAAACAGGCTGGTCAGAAACTGAGTGCCAAATCGGTGGAGCCTGGCAAATATGATCTTGTCCTCGACCCCTCGCATCTATGGTTAACCATACACGAATCGGTGGGTCATCCTTCCGAACTGGACCGCGTGCTTGGGTATGAAGCCAATTTTGCCGGAACCAGCTTTCTGACGCTCGACAAATGGGAAAGCGGCAATTTCAGGTTTGGCAATGAAAAAGTGAATCTCTTTGCCGATAAAGTGCAGAAGGGTTCTCTGGGTGCGGTTGGATATGACGATGAGGGCGTAAAAACAAAACAGTGGGATATTATTAAAGATGGAAAGCTGGTCAATTACCAGGCAATCCGCGATCAGGCGCATATCATTAAACAAAACGAATCGCATGGATGCTGCTATGCTGATAACTGGTCGAGTGTTCAGTTTCAGCGCATGCCCAATGTTAGTTTGCAGGCCGGCAAAGAAAAAAAATCGGTGAATGATCTGATCAGGGATGTTGAAAAAGGAATTTATATTATCGGCGATGGCTCATTTTCGATTGACCAGCAGCGTTATAACTTCCAGTTCGGCGGCCAGTTATTTTATGAGATCAATAAAGGAAAGATCACCGGCATGCTGAAAGATGTAGCCTATCAGTCGAATACCCAGGAATTCTGGAATTCCTGTGCCGGGATCTGCGATGAACAGGATTACCGCCTCGGCGGGTCTTTCTTTGACGGGAAGGGACAACCGATGCAGACAAGTGCCGTAAGTCATGGCAGTGCCACTACCCGCTTTAATGGTGTAAACGTTATTAATACAGCCAGAAAAATTTGATATGCCCATACTAACAAAACCGGAAGCAGAAGCATTATTAAAAAAGATTCTTTCGTATTCGAAGGCCGACGAATGCGAAGTAAATATTGGAAGCAGCGAGAGGGGTAATATCCGTTATGCGCGGAATGCCGTTTCTACCAGTGGTGGTATCAGTCAGAATTCCGTTGTCATTGCCTCCGCATTCGGCAAAAAACTGGGAATCGTGACGCTGAATGAATTTGATGATGCTTCATTGGAAAAGGCCGTTAGAAAATCGGAGGAACTGGCGAAGCTGGCTCCTGAAAATCCTGAGTATGTCCCTTTTCTTGGACCTCAGCAATATATTGAAAGCAACAAAACATTTGTGGCTTCTACGGCGGCCATCAGCCCGAAAGAACGCGCCGACGCGGTAGCCGGCAGTTTACAGATTGCCAAAGAAAACCAATTGACGGCGGCCGGATTTCTTGAAAACGGCTCGGGCTTTTCGGCAATGGCCAATTCAAAAGGATTGTTTGCTTACAATACGGCAACGAATGTCAACTTTTCGGTAACGTTAAGAACCAGCGACGGAAAAGGATCGGGATATGCCACCAAGGGTTATAACGACTTTTCGAAACTGGACGTAAAAAAAGCTACATCCATTGCTGCGCAAAAAGCGGTGCGATCCACGGAAGCGAGGGCCATCGAACCCGGCAAGTACACCGTAATACTGGAACCCGCTGCTGCCGCTGTTTTGCTTGAAAATATCTTTTATGCAATGGATGCCCGCCAGGCGGATGAGGGAAGAAGTTTTTTAAGTAAGCCGGGCGGAAAAACAAAACTCAATGAAAAACTGGTAGATGAAAGGGTCAGCTTTTATTCAGATCCCCTGAACGATGAATTGCCTACACAGCCCTGGTCGGGCGATGGCAGGCCGCAGGAAAAAGTAACCTGGATTGATAAAGGGGTGATAAAAAACTTATACTACTCGCGGTTCTGGGCCGAGAAAAAAGGCGTAAAAGCGGTTCCGGCCCCAAATGCACTGATCATGGACGGAGGCAACACTTCACTGGAAGATATGATCAAAAGCACTGAAAAAGGAATTCTGGTAACCCGCCTTTGGTATATCCGGTCGGTAGATCCGCAAACACTGCTTTTAACCGGGCTGACCCGCGATGGCACTTTTTATATCGAAAATGGTGAAATCAAGTTTCCGGTTAAAAATTTCCGCTTTAATGAAAGCCCGATTATTATGCTGAACAACCTGGAAACACTGGGAATCCCCGAGCGGACGGTAAGCGGGGAATCGGATAACCATTACCTTATTCCGCCGATGAAAATCCGCGACTTTACTTTTACATCACTGTCGGATGCGGTGTAATAGTTTTTGTAAAATTTCGGCCATACTGCCTGGAACTGGCGCAGATCTGCATTAGGGCCCTGGATGGCGCGGATCTGTGCCTTTAAAATTCGATTTGATATTGAAGGTATAAACTACCAGTCCATACAGGCAGGGAGACATCATCACGCCCCGCCCCTGCCGCATCTCTGTGCGGAGAACCGGGATAATAAGTTATGTTCCGCAGCGCCTATTTTTTACCCGGACCATAAATCGGTTGTCCATTTCTGTTACCGGTATGCACTTCAGCATCGACGGTTATGGCTCCGTTTACCAGAACATAATGGATGCCTTTTGAATAGGCATGGGGTTGTTCAAAGCTGGCCATATCGGTGATGGTTTCCGGATCAAAAACAATAATATCTGCCGCAAAACCTTCTTTCAGCAGACCGCGGTTTTTGAGGTTGAATTTCTGGGCGGCGAGGGAAGTCATCCGGCGGATGGCCTCTTCCAGGGTAATGATATTTTGTTCGCGCACATATCGTCCCAATACTCTTGCATTGGTGCCATAAGCCCGGGGGTGCGGCATCCCGCGTCCCGGAATCGGCACGCCGGCATCTGCGCCAAACATACTGTATGGATATTTCATGATGTTCCGCACATCCACTTCATTCATACTATGGTAAATCATTTGAGCTCCGCCTTTTTCAAGCATGTCGAGAATGGTTTCCGCTTCATTGGAAGCCCTGGGCTTTCTTCCCATTCGCTTATTGATCTCCGTTATACTTTTTCCGTTGAAGCTGGTATCGGCGCGGTAGCTGGCCACTACCGCATAACTGTAGTTTTTAAATTTATAAGCGGCCAGCTGGCGCAACATCTCCTTTTTAATTTGTTTTCGGGTTTGAGGATCCTTAAGCCGCGACTTCATCGAATCATCACCACCGGCAAATACCCACTCGGGCACCCGAACGCCCAGATTCGTGCTGCTTGCCGTATACGGATACTGATCGATGGTAACCTCGAGGCCTTCTTTCCTGGCCTTATCAATCATTCCAACGGTTATTACTGATTTCCCCCAGTTGCCTTTCCCGCCAATCTTAAAATGCGAGATCTGAACCGGAATGTCCGCCTGCCGGCCAATATCAATGGCTTCATTTATTGCCGCTTCCACTGAATTTTCCTCATTACGGATATGAGAGGCATAAACCCCATTATACTTAGCGGCGGCCTTTGCCAGACTCACCACTTAATCGGTAGCGGCAAAAGCCCCGGGGATATAGATCAATCCGGTAGACAAACCCACAGCGCCCTCCTGCATGGCTTTTGCTACGAGAGAGTCCATCCGGTCCTGTTCCGATTTGTCGGGAGCCCGGTTTTCGGTCTTTAATACCTGCTCGCGCACATCGTTGTGGCCAATCAGCGTGGCAATGTTCACCGAAGCTTTCAGGCTATCCATCCGCGTTAGAAAAGCCCCGATCATGGGAGCCGAACTTCCGCAGTTTCCCGTAACAATGGTAGTTACGCCATCATAGATATAATTATCGGCGGTAGGCCGGTTTAAAATCCCGGTTTCAATATGACCATGCACATCAATAAATCCGGGCGAAACAACCATCCCTTTTGCATCAATTATCCGGTTCGCCTCCACCGGCAGATTTTTTCCAATCTGCCAGAGTTTGCCATTTTTAATGGCCAGATCTCCATTGTACCAGGAATTTCCGGTTCCATCAATGATTCTTCCATTAATGATCAAAACATCGGCTTTTTCCTGCGCCATCGCAGTACCGGAAATCAGGATTAGAAAGAATGCGATTCTTATCATATCAACTTAAAAAAATTACCAGAAAATAGTATATAGCGCCGCGATGATACCCAGCACGATGATGGTTCCAACCAAAAAGGCCGGATGAACCCGGAACATTTTGGCGTCCACTTCCAAACCCCTTGGCCGGACTCCACGGCGGTTTTCAATCAGGCTTATAATGGCCATTCCAATAATACAAAAGATAAATACAAACATCATCCGGTCAACAAAGGGGATTTCATACACTCCTTCGGCATTCGGAACGGAAAAACCGGTGGAATACAGGAAGGAAAGGTCAATGATTCCGGGAATGAATTTCAAGATCAGCGACATGATAAAACCACCCACGGTGGCGAACAGGGCCGCATTGGAAGTTGTTTTTTTCCAGAAAAAACCTAAGAGGAACATGGCAAATATTCCCGGCGATACAAAGCCAGTATATTCCTGGATATACTGGAATCCGCCCTTCTTGTCAATTCCCAAAAATGGAGCGATGACCACCGCAATCAAAAGCGCGAATACAATGGTAATTCTGCCGATCCAGACCAGCTTTTTTTCAGACGCGTCGGGACGTAAACGGTTCTTGTAAATATCGAGTGTGAAGATGGTTGAAATGCTGTTTGCCTTTCCAGCCAGCGATGCAACTACGGCCGCTGTTAATGCTGCAAATGCCAACCCCTTTAATCCCGAAGGAAGCAGGTTCAGCAATACCGGGTAGGCCCTGTCGGGATTCAGCTCTCCATCCTGGAACATTTCCGTATTGAATACGTCCTGGTTGTACAACAGATACGCCGCAATTCCGGGAAGAACAACGATCACGGGCATCAGCAGTTTCAGGAATGCCGCGAAGAGTAAACCATTTCTGGCAGTTTTCAGATCGGCGCCCAGCGCACGCTGCGTAATGTACTGGTTGCAGCCCCAATAGTTCAGGTTTATAATCCACATTCCGCCCACGAGGATACTCAGACCTGGCAAATCAATATAATTGGGATTGTCCTGATCAAAGATCATATGAAAATGGGAATCGGCATGTTCCGTAATCAGTTTGAATCCATTCACCACTCCGGTGGTTCCAAAATTTTCAGAAACGAGATTTAAGGCCAAATAGGTGGTCACCAAACCTCCCAGTACCAGAACAAAAACCTGGATCACATCGGTATAGCCAATCACCTTCATTCCACCCAGGGTAATAAAAATGGCAAAAATGGCCAGGCCGTACATACAGAGGGTAAGGTTAATTCCGGAAATGCTGTTGATCGCCAGTGCGCCCAGATATAAAATGGAAGTCAGGTTCACGACAACATACAACAAAAGCCAGAATACGGCCATGATCATTGCCACCGTACCATTATACCGCTTTTCGAGAAACTGCGGCATGGTGTAGATCTTGTTTTTCAGATAGATCGGGATAAAAAAGATGGCCACAATGATCAGCGTAGCCGCGGCCATCCATTCGTAGGTAGCGATGGCCAGACCCATTTTAAAACCCGATCCGCTCATGCCAATGAACTGTTCAGCGGAAATATTCGATGCTATCAGCGATGCCCCGATCGCCCACCAGGTCAGCGAGCCTTCGGCAAGAAAATAGTCTTTTGAATCCGGCGTGAGTGAACGCTTGCGGCGGTACACCCACAGGCCGTACAAAACTACCACGATAAAATAAAAGAGGAATACTAAATAATCCAGACTTTGTAAACCTTTCATATGGGGCTGTTAATCTTTACAGTAGAAGCAATAAATATACTTTTAAATTGTATTTCGAAACGCCTGAACGAAAAAAAATCAAAAGCATTCATTTTCTTTTGAAAATTTATCAAAAACAGTTGGCAGCTGGCCGCTTTAATTTCATTTCAACAATGCAGATGTAAATTCAAAAACATCCGCATTGGCTGGCTAAAGTTTTTATTTAGCCGGAAGTCATTGATGAGTCGGGAGTCGGAGTCTGGAGTCTGGAGTCGATGAAAGTTCGGAGTTCGGAGCCAAGTAGGAATCGAGTCGGGATGATTACGGTCGGGGTAAAGTAATTCGCAGCCCGATTTTTTTGCTCCACTT
>JAEZAY010000488.1 GCA_023427575.1 Bacteroidota bacterium
AATTTTCGAAGTCCGAAAAAGATATAGAGTCCCAGGTAAATGATGGTAACCATCAGTACAATGGTATAATTCACCGGCTCCACAATCGTGTTCTGTATATTCCGTGCAAAAGGGAGGGGGATCAGCAGGTCGGTACTTTCAAGCGGAAGATACCTGCCAGCATAATTTGCATAGCGGTTCAGTAATAGTGAAATAATGTTTTCCAGTACAAGCGAGTATAGAAAAAATACGCCGATGGCGAGTGCGCCTCTTTTAAAAATAATGGCAAACAATAAAGCCACCATATTGTAGCTGAAGGCCTGGATGAAGAAATAGCCAAGATGATGGATTCCGTCGAAGGATAATGATGCTTTACCCGCCATCCCGAAAAACAGGGCCGTTATAAAAACAACTAGCACCGAAATGGCTGCGCTGATGGCGGCAAGCACCATTTTAACCGATATAAAATCACGGCGGCTCCAACCATCAATGATATTCTGGCGATGGGTTTTGAAGCTGAATTCATTGGTAATAAACATGATCATCAGCAATCCTGGTAAAAACAGGAGAAAACCGGAAACATAGCTGGCCATTTGCCAGACTTCAGGAAAATCATAGGGAGGCGATCCCAGCGCCATTTCCGCCATCCCTTTAGCCTGCTTCTGATTATAAATTTGCTGCTGAATCTGATAAACAATATAATTGGAACCAGCCAGGCTAACCAGGTACAATACCGAAAGGATCCAGAAAGTGCGGTAGTTTTTCAACTTCATCCATTCCACCCTGAGTAGGTTCATCATTGTTTACCGTTTTTGGTAAGTTCAAAAAATTTGGTTTCCAGGCTTTTCCTTCTCAGGCGTAAATGATTTAGCGTGATTCCCCTTTCGAAAAAATAGTGGTTCAGCTTTTCCAGATCGGCTTCGCCGGAAGGAAACAGCAATTCCAGATGGCGGTCGGTTTGGCGATATGAACTGGAACCCGGAAAATTCTCGGCCAGTTCCAGCATCCGCTGCGGGCTGGCGGCGCCAATTTCCACGATGTCTTCATTTACCAGGATCTCGTCTACATGCCCATCGGTTATCAAAACTCCTTTTTGAAGAATGGCCACATGTGTACATACTTTTTCAACTTCATCGAGGAGATGACTTGCCATAATTATGGTTTTACCCATCCTGTTCAGTTTTTGAATCAGTTCGCGGGTTTCGGCAATACCTACCGGATCAAGACCATTGGTGGGTTCATCAAACATCAGCACTTTGGGGTCGCCAAGTAAACAGTTCGCGACTGCCAGCCTTTGCTTCATACCCAATGAATAGGTGCTGAATTTGGAGTGCTTACGGTTGGCAAGATCTACGATATCGAGCACGCGCTCTATATCATCATTTGTTTTGCCCTTAATCGCCGCATTGATCTTCAGATTCTGAACCGCATTGAGATAATGATAAAAATTCGGCGTTTCCAACAGGGTGCCAATTTCGCGTCGATGATATTTATTGGGGGGTTCACCAAACAAAAGAAAAGATCCTGAATCGGCACGAAGTATATCCATGATAATTCCCAGCAAGGTGGTCTTGCCACTTCCATTCGGACCAAGAATACCATATACGGAACCTTCCGGAACCGTGAAACTGACATTATTGAGAGCATGAATGGGACCGTAATGTTTGTGAAGACTTTTGACTTCGAGGATCATTAAAGCAGCTTTGCACTAAAGATGGTAAAATAATTTCACTGAACGAAATCCGCCGGAAGATGCTTCGCATGGAAAATGCTGGAGAAGGCCCCTACTATTGCCCGCTGACTGGCGCTGAAAGAAAGGGTATGCAGCTTCAGAAGTTCAATATCGGAAACGGTTACTTTACGAAATGCCGGGTTTAAACATCCGCCATAAGCCGCCGGCGCCGCTGTTGGATCGTATTGAAAATGCGGATCGCAAATGGTTCCACGGGGATACATAATCGTTGGCAGGGGCATCCCACGGATATCGAGGTTTTCAGGATGAACCAGTCCGAGCGTATGGCCATATTCATGCGCTGCCGTGGTGGAGGTCTGGATAATATCGCCGAGCTTGAAATAGCCGGTATTCGATCCAATGCCGTCAACAAAAGAGATGTTTCCCATCACTTCGGGCTCGATACGAAAAAAGTTCAACTGTGGATTATCGTTATACCAGATCTTTTCCGGATCAATATCGGGTTCATGAATGCCCTGGATCTCAAATCGTATCTGCCGGCTTCTGCCACGAATAAGGCAACGGGCATCTGGTTCATTCCAGTGCGACTGGATATCATGGGCAATCTGGGTCGCTAATTCTTCATTGGCCGCATCTCCGTAAAAGTAAAATACCGACCGGATGATCAGCGAATCGCTTCTAAGTTCTGCTTCTCCCAATATCAGAATAATTTAAATTTTGAGAAATCAGTTCCTGACCGGCTTGCCCGACTTCAATACACTCTGAAGCCTTTCCAGGGTTTTACGCTCGCCGCAAAGACTTAAAAAAGCTTCTCTTTCCAGATTCAACAGGTATTGTTCCGAAACCAGTGAGGGTTCCGAGAGGTCGCCACCGCACATTACATAGGCGAGTTTCCTTGCCACCAGGGCATCGTGATCGCTTGCATACCCTGCCCGCCACATGCCGTTGATGCCCGCATAAAGGGCGCCCAGTGCAGACCGCCCCAATACTTTTACATCTTTACGTTCTACCGGTGTTACATAACCGCTATCGTAGATTTCGATCACCGATTTTTTGGCTTCTCCAATTCTACGGTTTTGATTTATAACAATTTCATCGGTCCCTTTTCGGAAAATCCCCAGTTCAAACCCTTCCGCGGCTGAAGTGGCCACCCTGGCGGTGGCAATGGTTAGAAATCGATTCTTTAATGTGATGGTTTCGGGTTCATCGGGATGCATTTCATCGCCGGCCCTGAGCACAAATTCTTTCGTGCCGCCCCCGCCGGGTATTAAACCAACTCCAAGCTCTACCAAACCGATATAGGTTTCTGCTGCCGGGCAAACTTTATCAGCATGCAGGCTTAGTTCACAGGCGCCGCCCAGAGTAAGCGCATGGGGAGCTACCACCACGGGCACTGAAGAATAACGGGCCCGCATCATGGTATTCTGAAACGTTCGGATCGCCATATCCAGTTCATCGTATTCCTGTTCAATGGCCAGCATGAAGATCATGGCCACATTAGCGCCCGCACTGAAGTTGAGCGTATCGTTCGCGATCACCAGGCCTTTGTATTTCGATTCGGCCAGAGCAATTGATTTCTGGATTCCCTCCAACACTTCTCCCCCGATACTTCCCATTTTTGTGCTCCATTCAAGACCAATAACATCATCTCCCAAATGATAAGTGCGGCAGGAACTGTTTTTCCAAACAGTATCATTCTCGAAATTCTTCATTACGATAAAGGCTTCGCCACCCGGCATCACCGTATAGGATTTCGAGCGCGGGTCGTAATAAAGTCGTTTGCCGTTTTCTGTTTTGTAAAAAGACTTTGCTCCCGATTCCAGCATTTCATCCACCCAGGGGGCGAGGGTATAACCGGCCGTTTTCATCCGCTTTACCGTGCCCTCTACACCCAGAACATCCCAGCTTTCAAAGGCGCCGATCTCCCATCCAAAGCCGGCCATCATGGCATCGTCGATGCGATAAAGCTCATCGCTGATCTCGGGAATGCGGTGGGAGATGTATGAAAACAATCCATAATGGAAATGTCGATAAAAATCGCCCGCTTTATCCATGCCCTGTGTTAATGCTTTAAGGCGGGTCTTAAGGTCATCGATGGGTTTCGCGGCTTCCACGGAAGGAAACTTAGGTTTGGTTCGGGGTTTGTACTCCATCGTTTGTAAATCAAGCGAAAGAATTTCTTTCTCCCCGGAGGCCGATTTCGATTTTTTAAAAAAGCCCTGGCCGGTTTTATCACCCAGTCTTTTTTCTTCTACCATCTTTTCCAGCCAGGACGGAATTTTGAAACTATCCCTGGCCTCATCACTTTGACAATTTTCATATACGCCATTGGCAACTTTTACCAGCGTGTCGATACCCACTACATCGGCGGTGCGGAAAGTGGCCGATTTTGGTCGCCCAATCAATGGTCCTGTTAATGAATCCACTTCATCCACGCTCAGGCTCATTTTTTCAACCAATTTAAAGATGGCCATAATGCCGTAGACACCAATCCGGTTGGCTATAAATGCAGGACTGTCTTTGGCCAGAACCGTCGTTTTTCCCAGGAAAAGATCTCCATAATGCAACAGAAATTCAATCACCGCGGGATCTGTGTCGGGCCCCGGTATGATTTCCAGCAGGCGCAGGTATCGGGGGGGATTAAAAAAATGCGTTCCGCAAAAATGTTTTCTGAAATCCTCGGATCTTCCCTCCGCCATCAGGTGAATCGGAATTCCGGATGTGATTGAACTAACGAGGGTTCCCGGCCGCCGGTATTTTTCCACCGAATCAAAAACCTGTTTTTTGATCTCCAGTCGCTCAACCACCACTTCAATGATCCAGTCGCAGTTCCCAATCTCTTTCATGTCGTCGGTGAAGTTCCCTGTCCGGATCCGTTTCAGAACATCTTTGGAATAAATGGGCGAAGGGTTCGATTTTATGGCTGCATTAAATGCATCATTTACGATCCGGTTTTTAAAGGCCGGGTGATCCGTACTGAGCCCTTTCGCTTTTTCCGTTTCGTTCAGTTCCGCCGGTACTATATCGAGCAGTAAAACCTGAACGCCTGCGCCGGCAAAATGACAGGCAATTCTGGATCCCATGATCCCGCTTCCTAAAACGGCCACTTTACGGATTGTTCTTTTTGACATGTTCACAAATTAGTTAGTTAAACAACTATTTATTTCGAAGGTAATACAAATATTGAAAAGCTAATACTGCGATTAGTTTCATAAGTTTCAAAAAAAGACCGCATTAGAGATGAAAAAAGATCTGATTAAGATTTTTAATAGCGCCGTCGGGATTGCACACCCCGCGGGCTTTATGCGCGATTACCTGGAATATTCGGATGGGATTCTGCGGGCAGGAAAAGAATTATTTCGATTAAGACCGGAGTCCAGGCTTCTGGTGATCGGAGCCGGAAAAGCAGGGGCGGCAATGGCGGTTGAAACCGAAATAATTTTTGGCAACAGGATCAATGGCGGACTGGTTGTTACAAAGTACGGCCATTCACTTCCGCTGAAATACCTTACCATTGTTGAAAGCGGCCATCCAGTTCCCGATCAGAACGGAATAGAGGCAGCGCGCCAAATCGAAAATTTGCTTAAAGATCTTAATGAGAACGATCTGGTGATCTGTCTTATTAGCGGCGGCGCCTCGGCCCTGCTGGCCGATGTTCCGGAAGGAATCACGCTGGAAGAAATGCGAAGAACGGTTTCCCTTTTACTGGATTCGGGTGCACATATCGGTGAGATCAATACGGTCAGGAAACATCTGTCCTATTTGAAAGGTGGCCAGTTGTTAAGACTAATATCTCCAGCCACCGCGATTTCCCTTATCATCAGCGATGTTCCCGGGGATGATCCCGGCATTATCGCAAGCGGTCTTACCAGCCCGGATTCTTCACGGTTCGAAGATGCCCTGGAGGTGATTAAAAAGTACAAACTGGAAACAGAAATCCCTGAGCCGGTATTGAAGCGAATTAGAAAAGGGGTTAGGGGAGAAATACCCGAAACAATCAAAGCGGAGGATTCGATATTAAATAATGTGCGGAACATACTGGTGGCAACAAACAAAATGGGTCTGGAAGAGGCGGCAAAAGCTTCTGAAAAAATCGGTTATAGGTCGCTAATAGTAAACGAAAATCTGGAAGGGGAGGCTGCAGATCGCGGAAAGGAGATTGCTGAATTTCTGATCGCTCAAAACCCCGACCAGCCTCATTGTTATCTCTGGGGCGGAGAAACAACGGTAACCATTCAAGGTTATGGTATGGGCGGAAGAAATCAGGAACTGGCACTTTCGGCATTACTGCGATTCACTGATTTTTCTACCAAAGACAAAGAAATCTTTTTACTGGTTTCGGGTACTGACGGAACAGACGGGCCTACCGATGCAAACGGGGCCATGATCGATAATTCGCTTATTGTTAAAGCCGCCCGGGATCAGGGGCAGATCCTGGATCACCTCCGCAACAACGACTCTTACCATTATTTTGCAAAACACGGTGGCCATTTTATAACAGGTCCTACAAATACCAATGTGATGGATCTTGTAATTGCCCTGGTTATGCCAGCTAAAAAATAAGAGAAAGCAGCATGCAGGTGATCAATACCGTTAGTCCCATAAAAAGCGTCGTCAGTGTGAAATACCGGTACATGGATCTCACACTGATTCCGCTGTATTGCTGAATGACCCAGAAATAGCTGTCGTTTGCATGGCTTACGGTCATTGCGCCGCCTCCAATGGTAAGAACCAGTAAGGCTTTTTCAAAAGACTGGTCAAGGCCCAATGCTGGCAACAATGGGGCTAAAATAGACGAGGTGATGACCATCGAAGCCGTGGAGGAACCCTGCGCCGTTTTTAAAGCAGCGGCCAGTAAAAAGGCGATGGGAAAAATTGCCAGTGTAGAAAACTGTTGCCCGTTCATCCAGGTGCTGAACATGGCAGATAAGGGAGTGGCTTTTAACACAGCGCCAAAAGCACCGCCCGCGGTTGTAATCAGAATAATGGATCCCGATTGTGAAAGGGCGGAAGAGATCAGGGATTCGGTTTTACCACGAACCGGCAACAGAAAAATGGCTATTAAAACTCCGATTAATAAAGCGGTAAAGGGCTTGGTAATAAAATACAAAATCTCGGCGACAAGAACCGGAAAAGGTATCAGCGCGATAAAGGATCCGGCACCGATTAAAACCACCGGCAACAGAAGAGGGATAATGGCCCGGGAAAAACGCGGCGTGTTCTCCGGTATGGGTGCGGCCGCTGATCCCGGTTCAGGATCCGGAATTTTTTCAACCTCTTTTTTAGAAAATGTATTTGCCATCAGGTTTCCAACAATCACCGCCGGAACCGAAACCAGCAGTCCAAGCAGCATTACATGGCCCAGATCCCCGGCAACCCCCAGATTGCCGGCAGCGGCCAGCGGGCCGGGAGTGGGAGGTACAAGCACATGGGTTGTATAAAGACCAGTGGCCAATGCAATGCTTATAGCTCCATAAGGCGAGGAACTGAGCCTGGCCAGGGATTTCGCCAGGTTGGAAATGATGATAAATCCGGAATCGCAGAACACCGGAATTCCAACAATGGCACCGAGTGAACTCATACCCTTTGAAAGATTTTTCCTGCCTGCCAGTGAAAGTATTTTTCGTGCAAGGGTATGCGTTGCACCGGTCTGTTCCAGGATCTCCCCTAAAATGGTTCCCAATGCTATTATTAATCCGATAGAAGCGAATACAGATCCTGCCCCGGAAGAAATACTATCGAGCAGCATATCTACCGGCATGCGCACAGCAAGCCCAACCAGCAGGGTTATGATCAGCAAAACCAGCAGCGGATGCCAGCGGAACAATGAACAGGCAACCACCATCAGGATAATTCCTGTAAGAATGATTAAAATAAGGGCAATACCGGTTACCATGCGGAAATTATAAGCAGGTTTTGAATAGAGAGGGAAAAGATATTACAGAAATTCTTTCCAAACCATTTATAAAAGCAAAACCCGGATCAATCCGGGCTTACTGTTATATTGTATTTATTTTTAACTAACGCCTGATCCATTATCAATCGCCTGGTCGGGACTGATAAAAAACAGTTTTCCTTCTTTGTTCTCCGCCATTAAAATCATTCCATTGCTTTCGATGCCCCGCATTTTACGCGGCGCCAGATTGGCAACCACTACTACCTGCCGGTTGATGATTTCCGCCGGATTAAAATGCATGGCAATCCCGGATACAATGGTTCTTTTTTCGAATCCAAGATCTACTTCGAGCTTCAGCAGTTTATCGGCCTTTTCCACTTTTTCAGCAGATATAATTGTTCCTGTTTTCAGATCCAGTTTGGCGAAATCATCATATTGAATGGTTGCTTTTAGATTCGCCTCCGGAGTAATTTCCATATTGTTGGTTTGGTTTGCTGTTGCTGTTGAAAGAAGAGATCCTGCTTTGAGCTTTTCCACCTGCGCTGTAATTTCCGCGTCTTCAATTTTCCGAAACAATAATTCCGGCGCCCTTAAACTATAGCCTACACTCAGCAGTTTAACAGAACCCGCATTATCCCATTCAAGGATCTTGTCAACCACCTTCATCATACGCAGCATTTTTTTTGCCGTTTCGGGAAGAAAGGGATTGATTAGTACTGCCAGGTTCGCCGTTAGTTGCAGGCAAAGGTGCAGGCAATTGTCAATTTCGTCCTGGAGCGCCTTCACCTGGTCCTGATTTTCAGCAGTACTTTTCAGCTTCTCAATGGCAGAAGCTTTTTTCCATGGCTCTTTTTCCTGCATGTACTTATTTCCCTTCCGCGATAAATCAATCACGCTAAACAAGGCATCCCGGAACCGGAAAGTTTCCAGCGAATCTTCCACCAGCGTTTTTGCATATTCGATATCGGCTATCAGCGATTTGTCGGAATCATCGAGCAGAGAATGATGCAGAGGCGGAACTTTTCCATTACATAATTTATGCATCAACACAAAAGCCCGGTTTACAAAATTTCCAAAAACGGAAACCAGTTCACTGTTGTTTTTGTCCTGAAAATCTTTCCAGGTAAAATCATTGTCTTTTGTTTCCGGTGCATTGCTGCATAGAACATACCGGAGCACATCTTGTTGTCCGGGGAAATCTTTCAGATATTCATGTACCCAAACCGCCCAGTTTCGGCTGGTGGATACTTTTTCCCCTTCAATATTCAGGAATTCATTTGCAGGAACATTTTCGGGAAGCACAAATCCACCATGCGCTTTCAGCATGGCCGGGAAAATGATGCAGTGGAAAACGATATTGTCCTTTCCGATAAAATGCACCAGTTTAGTATCATCTTTACCCCAGTAGTCGTTCCAGTTTTCCGTCAGCTCTTTTGTCGCGCTGATATAACCGATGGGTGCATCGAACCATACATACAGCACTTTACCTTCAGCGCCTTCAATCGGAACCTTTACACCCCAATTACTGTCGCGGGTCATTGCTCTGGGCTGCAATCCATTGTCGAGCCAGCTTTTGCATTGCCCGTACACATTGTTTTTCCATTCCCGGTGTCCTTCCAGCAGCCATTCCTTCAGCCAGCCTTCATAATTCTGCAAAGGGAAATACCAGTGGGTGGTCTTTTTTTTCACGGGAACCGCATCGCTTAAAGTAGATCGCGGGTTGATGAGTTGCTCCGGGC
>JAEZAY010000489.1 GCA_023427575.1 Bacteroidota bacterium
ATCGGAAGGAATCCCTCCGGGATATTCCACTTCAATATCGTACCAGCGAACCGCCTGCTCCATCATCGTTTTAATATCGGTGCTATTAAAGCGGAAAAATCCATCCTTCCAGGCTACTACCTCATCTGGCAGAACATCATCCGAGATTTCCAATTCCTGATATTCGTTTGTACTTGCCTGTTGCCCGGGTTTTAATATCGTCTTGTTTTGTTTTGTAATAAGCTGAACAGAACCTTCCAGCAGGGTAATCAGATTTTTCGCAGGCGAATAGGCGTTCACATTAAAGCTGGTGCCCAGCACCTTTAACTCTGGTCCTTCAGAAACCGAAACAATAAAGGGCTTTTCCCTGTTTGATTCTACTTCAAAATAAAGCTCGCCGCTCACCTCTACCCTTCTTTCACCGGGTGCAAAAACAAGCGGATAGCGGATTGATGAGGCTGCATTCAGCCAAACTTTAGTACCGTCGGGCAAAACCAGTTTATATTGGCCCCCGCGTGGCGTACTGATCGTATTGATTGCATTCACGCCGGCCGAATGCTCGTTCGCACTATAAGAAATACTGCCATCGCGGTTGATTATTTCTGAAGAACCATCGCGTGCAATGGAACCATTTTGATCTTTATTCAATTCTATTTTTCTTCCGTCCGATAAGGTTAGGATTGCCTTGCTCGTTCCCGGCAGCCGGTCATTCACCGGCATAGGATTGGAATGGATTTTCTCAGCAAACTCAGTGGCAGGTCGGCTATTGATATTGTTGAAAAGGAAAAATCCGGTGCACAATAATATGGAGGCAGCAGCCAGGTACCACCATTTCAGATTTCGGACCGGAGCCTGACTTGACTGCAGCTTTCCGCGGATCCCTGCCCAGATTTTTTCCCAATTGCCCGGATGATCCGCTGACTCCGGGCTTTTGCTCCTGTAATCCTGAATCAGTTCTTCAAGAGCTGATTCAGAATCCGGCCCGGCCATCAGACGCAGCATTTCTTCCAGTTCCGCTTTACTCGCTTCACCGGCCAATTGCTTCGACAACAATTCATACAAACGGTCTTTTTTATTTTCCATATCCTGGCAGGAACGGCGTTCAGAGCCCCTTACAGATATAGAGTGGGCAAAAAGAAAAAGGGATGAGTGCGAATAAAAAAAAATGATTAAAAGTTCAGCGCGAGCATGATCACGGCAACTTCCCGGAGGCCGTTTCGGATGGACAGCAAAGCCTTGGAGAGATGCGATTTGACTGTATGCGTTGAAATATTCAGGTGCCCGGCAATTTCCAGATTGGAGCATCCATGAACGCGGCTTAAGGTGTACACTTTTTTCTGCTGTTCGGGCAGGGTGTTAACCAATTTGTTAATGATCCGCTGGCTTTCGCGAAGATCGAGCATGTCTTCTGTTGATTTAGAAACAGTAGTACCAAATTGAAGCGAGTTGCGGATAATAATCTGATGATTGCTTTCCTTCTTCAGGTACGCGCTTACCTTATTGAGAAGAATTCTGTAGAGATAATTTTGCGGATCATCTACTTGGGAAAGATGCTGCCTGCTGATCCAGAGACCGATAAAGATTTCCTGAACGATTTCTTCAGCAGCGGTAGTTGATCTGGAAAGTTTTAACGACAAGTTGTACAGTTCCTGCCGGTATCTTTCAAACAGGGTATGGAACGCGGTTTCGCTTCCTGAAGATATAGCTGCGAACAAATCTTTGTCTGTTTCTGAATTCAATTTCTACAAGTATAAAATAACAAATTCGGGATCGTGAAATTACTGAGATTTTATCAGAAAGCGGCTGTAGATAGCCGGTATTATTCAGCGGCGAAGATTAAAAAAAAGGCGCTCCTTACGGAACGCCTGGCAATCACTAACAAACAGAAATTAAAAGGTATAAACAGCTGCCAGCAGAATGCTGCTGCTGTTATCAGTTAATGCTCCTGATGTTTTGGTGAATATGGGCTGACTGGCCGATTCGAAGCGCAGTTCAGGGATTAGGGTCAGATTATCCACTTTAAAATTGAATGAAAGCGTGGTAGCAAATACGTTACCCCCTTTTGGTGCGATTCCAAATACATTGATTTGCTTTTCATCGTTGAAGTATTCGCCCCGAAGCGTGATTCCCATCCATGGCTTTGGATCCAGATTCAGATAGGCTGCGGTTCCGTACCAACGATTATTATCGCCGAACTTTCCATCGAGGCGATTTTTGTACGATGCAATACTTCCATTCAGCCCGATGTTGAACTTCTCGCTGATAGTCCCGATCACCACTGCGTCTATCTGATTTGATTTAGTGGAATCATTGGGTTTGCCACCCTGAAAGTTCAGGTAAAGTTTAACTTCGTCGTTGGGAGTGGCGGTGCTGAATTGACCGATCAGGTACTTGTGTTCCATATTGGTAGACCTCAGATCGCTGGGGTTAGCAATTCCCAGCATGAATCCGTTTTTACCAATGGTTGTTTCGGCCTTTACACCGGTATGTGAAAATGGGCCATAAGAAAACAGGTACGACATACTGTAGTTACGGTTGCCGGTCGGATCCACCAGTTCATAACCCACATGGGTAGCCCAACTACCGGCCGATAACTTAAAGCGGCCAACGGTGTAGGTTAGAAATAATTGTTTAATGGCGAACCGCGTATTATCATCGGCATAAGAGAAATCCTCTGCGCGTTTTCCAAAGCCCAGATCCGCCACAATACCAACTCTTCCAATATCGTGTTCAAGTTTTGCCGAGATCATTCCAAGTTCAAAAGAATTGTGTGAATTGGTAAAACTGGTTTTATTATTGGAAGCCTGGCGGTTAAAATCGTAGCGGTAGTACACATCCGCATAACCGCTTAAATTGAACTTCTTTTTTTCTTCGGGCTTTTCAGATTCAGGAGCCGCTGCAGTAGTGGCCGCCGGAGTTTGTACGGCCGCAATTTCCTGGGCCCGGGCATAGGTGAGGCAGCTCAACAGCATGCCTGTTGTTATAAATTTTTGTAACATTGTAGTTGATTTTAAGTGTTAAGAAAAGGGTACGGGAGCTGAATTTTTCTCAGAAATTCAGTAATTCAACCGTACCTTTTTCCATTTCAGATTCTTTCATTTTACCATTGGTCTGCAACAGAAGGGTACCCTGAACGTATTTTTCATTGTGCTGTGAATAGTCCAGGCCATCTTCTTCTTCCTGGCTGGTTACCCGAAGCGGTAAAATATAATTGATGAATTTGAAGATTCCGTAGGAAACGATGAAGCTATAGGCCACTACCAGTCCAAGCGCCTTTAGCTGGCTCAGGAAAAAGGCAGTACCTCCGTACAGCAATCCGTCGGTGCCGGCTGAGTTTACGGTGGTGGTGGCGAAGATTCCGGTCATAAGCATTCCTACCATGCCGCCGATCCCGTGACAGGGAAATACGTCGAGCGTATCGTCGATGGCAGAACGGGTTTTATAATAAACGGCAATATTGGAAACGATGGCTGCAAAGG
>JAEZAY010000503.1 GCA_023427575.1 Bacteroidota bacterium
ATTAAAATAAAGGGTCGTAAATTCTGAGTTATGCCGAATCCCAAAAGACGTCACTCCCAACAAAGGGGTGCTAAAAGAAGAACACACTACAAAGCGGAGAAATTAACTTTAAGCAAAGACAGCACCACCGGTGAAATCCATGTTCGTCACCGCGCGCATGTGAGTGAAGGAAAGTTGTACTACAAAGGAAAAGTAGTAGCGGAAGTATCTCCAGTTAAGTAAGGACATTAAACATTAAAGCAGGAACTGCCGGATGAATATCGGATTGGATATGATGGGTGGAGACTTTGCACCAGTTGAAGCGGTGAAAGGTGTTCGCCTGTACTTAACCCAGACTGAAAATCCGGCTAATCTTATTTTGATAGGCGATGAAGCCCGTTTGGGCCCGCTGCTGGCCGAATTTGAAATTCCTGCGCATCAGGCGCAGATTGTGCATGCCGCCCAGGTGATCGACATGCACGAACATCCTACGCGGGCATTGAAGGAAAAGCCGGAATCCTCTATTTCGGTTGGTTTCAAACTACTGGCCGGGGGGAAGATCGATTCTTTTATCAGTGCAGGTAATACCGGCGCCATGCTGGTAGGCGCCTTATACAGCATTAAGGCTTTAAATGGCATTCAAAGGCCAACCATTGCCACCATTATCCCAAAAGAAAATGGCGATACCGGCTTATTGCTTGATGTTGGATTAAATGCCGATTGCAAACCGGAACATCTCAATCAGTTCGCAATACTGGGTTCATTGTATGCGCAGCATATACTGGGCATCGAAAAGCCCCGGGTAGCGCTGATCAATATTGGTGAGGAAGAAGGCAAAGGAAATATTCTGGCCCAGTCCACCTACCCTGTTTTAAAGGAGAACAGTTCGGTCCATTTTGTGGGTAATATTGAAGGCCGCGATGTTTTTAAAAATAAGGCGGATGTAATGGTTTGTGACGGATTCACCGGCAATATCATCCTGAAACTGGCCGAGTCCTTATATGAAATTACCCAGGCGAAATCCATTCGTCACGAATACCTTGACCAGTTCAATTTCGAAATTTACGGTGGCACTCCCGTATTGGGCGTTTCCAAACCGGTTATCATCGGTCATGGTATTTCGCACGAGCTTGCTTTCAGCAATATGATCGCCCTTGCCCAGAAAATGATCGACACCAATCTTGTGAACATCATGAAAAACAGTTTTGAAGGGGAAGGAAACGAACCAACGCTGAACGATCGCTTATGAAGATTGTTTACAGATATCTTCTCGATTATCTGAAAACACTGAATTCCCGCACTTTTTTTCTTACCAGTCTTCTGCTTGGTATAACCGTTTTCCTGAATTACTACGCTGGCATCGATGAAATTCTGTATGCAGCAGATCATAGGATTACCCGCTTTGCCGGCTACTTTTCCCTGTTTCTATTTTTATTCAGTTCTTCCTACTTCATCCATTACCTGAGCAGTAAACAGTCTCCTCCTGCTTCGGCTTTTTTTTATTTACTCCTGGTTATAAGTCCGGCATTATTTGCCCTTAAGATGACTTTGATCTATTTGCCGGAATGGGCGGCATCATTGTTCGCGAATCCGTCGGCGGATTACTGGCAACTGATGTTACACTGGCCAATGAAAGCCCTGGTAATGATAACCATCATAGCCATAATCTGGAAATGGGGAAAATATCCGTTGCCGGTGGCTGGTTTGGCGCGTAACCCGGGCGGTCTGAAACCATACTGGCTCCTGTTAATAATGTCCATTCCGATTTTATTGATTCCCGCTTTTACCGATTCTTTCGCTAACGTATACCCGAAACTAAAAAACGTATTTTTTGTAGGGGATGAAACCAATACCCCGGTCCCTTTTTATCTTCTGTACGAACTTGCTTATGGCAGTGATTTTTTTACCATCGAATTATTTTTCCGGGGCTTCTTAATCCTGGCTTTTATTCGCTATGTGGGCAAGAATGCCATTCTTCCCATGGCCGTATTTTACTGTGCCATTCATTTCGGCAAGCCATTGGCCGAATGCATCAGTTCGTATTTTGGCGGCATTATTCTCGGCGTGATTGTATACAATACCCGGTCTGTCTGGGGCGGCCTGATCATTCATCTGGGAATTGCCTGGATGATGGAAATACTGGGAATTTTCCGATTCTAACCAGTGGGGATATCGGCACTTTCGATGTAAAAAAATACTACAAACTCGTAAGCCGGATTCTGTTTCTAAACTATCATTTATCTGGCCATGACATTACTGTCATGATCTATCTGCCTACCCACCCAACTCAGGCGAGCAGCCTTCAGGCGTTGGTATATTTGGCATTTCAGCATGCAAGGTTTACCCGCAATACCGGTTACCCGGTATCACCGTGGGCTCTTACCCCACATTTTCACCCTCATCCGCCAAAGCGGACAGTTATTTTCTGTGGCACTGTCTGTTCTTTCCGTTTACCGGAAAGACCCGGCTCTTAACCGGTGCATTGCTCTGTGCTGTCCGGACTTTCCTCCCCTTTTTTCAAGAAGCGATAGTTCGGTTTGTAGTAAAGCAAAATTAGCATAAACCGACTGATTCTTTATGATTCTTATTAAACCTGGTTTGCCGGAATCAGTAATTAAAAAATATTTCGGTGGCTCCATATCCATAAGCCGGATGATACCGGTTGATGAAGGATTTTACATCGTTTCGCATTCGAAGGATTTCATGAATCTCATCGCGAAGTTTGCCGGTTCCTACGCCGTGAATCACAATCATGGAGGGTTGGTGATGCGCCACCGCCAGATCCAGGTATTTTTCCAGGGTCTTTAACTGAAGCGTTAGCATTTCAAAATTATTCATTCTGCCATGCTCCTTAGTCAGTTTGTCCATATGAAGATCAAGTTCATATTTGGCAGGCTCCAGATGCTGACGCGCGCTCGAAGCCGGATAAATCTTGTAGCCCGCTGCGGAAAGCCGGCTCATATCAATCTTTTCTTCAGGAACCCTGTCGGGATAATGATCAAACAGCTTATATGAGAAGGTCGCCTCGCCTTTTTTCTTCAATTCTTCAATCCGGGCAAAAATTTGTTTGGGCTTCACCTTTAATGTGGATTCATAATGATCCGCTTTTGCCTTATCCGGATTGAGTAAAGAAAAATCAAACTGGAACGCCGGACTGTCATTCAGATTTTCAAAATCGATATCATGAATATAAAAATCTTCGAAAGCATGAATCTGGTTGGTAAGGCGGAAATCGGGATTGCCGAAATAGTTCAGCGTATATACAAACTGAAATCCATTTTCGGTCCGGTTAACGAGGTGAACTTTAAGTTGATGAACAATATCATCGCCAAATTCATCGCTGCCAAAAACCGGAACTAAAGTTATCCAAACGCCGTCGACCAGCTTTTGCAGCGGTTTCTTTTTTTCTTTCGGCACTTCATCTATATAAACCTTTGGTTTTTTCTCTTCCGGAAAAAGCTTTTTGGAACTAAAACGTTTGAAATAAGGGAAGTCGAGCTGATCGGTGTATGCAGGAAACTTCACGCCCCGAACATCTACCATTACCATATTGGAATGAAGTATTTCAACCACTTCACCTTCCTCATTCGAATGCTGTATAACTACCTTGTCGCCTACCTGGAATTTCATAAAATAATTTGTCGACCCAAACCTGGTTCGAACCGCAAAATTAGCCACTTGTTGGCAGAGCGATTGAGAAATAAGCGGGTTCTTTCGTTAAAATTTTGAATGGGTATTAGGGCATACGGTAATGTGCCAATGTGCCAATGTGCAAA
>JAEZAY010000508.1 GCA_023427575.1 Bacteroidota bacterium
GGGCAGGCGCGGCTTTTTGAAGGGAAGTCTCCTATCGTACCCTAATTACCCCTCCACCATGATAGGAATGATATTCCCCATTATACATTGCCTCTGCCGACACCGGCCCCAAACGAAAAACACCCGGGGTTACCGCACGCACCGCATAATAATATACCTGCCTGCCTGAATTCATATCTACAAACAGATTTATCCGGTCATCCCGTACATCCATCGACACCGGGGTTGAACCATCGCGGATCCAGTCCATACCGGGAATTTCCTTCGTACGGGGATTTTCAATTTCAAATCCCGCAGGCAGCATATCGGTGACAACAATATTTTCCAGCTTGCCAGAATATGATTTTTCCAGTACAATCTGTACGATGATCAGATCATTCTGACTAAAACTATTTCCTGAAACCGGCGATCCATTCCGGTTGAAGAAACGCCGCCTAACTTTTAAATATGAATCTCTTTCGGCATAAGATCCCGAAGCGCTGATTCCTTCCGACTGCCAGTAATAATACATGGTTCCACTGCCCTTCGTAATCAATTCGGGATCGGATGATTTCAACTGGTCTTTGCTTAGCCGAACCGGATTCAGACCGGCCTGACCAACCGCCTTTCCATTCACCCGTATTTCGGCACTAAGATCAGAATTTGCCGCCGCCCTGGCTATTTTGCCCATTGCAACCAAACTAAAAGCCGCCTCCTGGGTACTAAACCAATTCCGCTGCTTCAACTTATCGGCCACATGTTTGGCCATAACCGGAATCTGGGCATTGGAAGGGTCCATATCCAGCAGGGCATTTAATGCAATCGCTTCATCGCGGATCTCAGAATAAAAGCTGCCTCCGGTTTGAGGGACGGAAACCTCGCCGCTGAATGAAGCCGGCAAAATTTCTTTAAACCGCTCTTTGTCGCCGCTGATTGCATACGCGGCACTAAGCAGGTAACGGCTGTCGAGACTCAGCAATGTTTCATTTGCTTTATAATAATTCATTACCGGAACATTCGGCTGCGATGCAAGGGCAAGCACATACAATCCATATGCAACTTCTTTGGGCGCTATTTTCTTTTGTTGATCGCGGTTATACACATATGAAATGGTTTCCCGGTTTTTCAGCCTGCTGTTTATAAATCCCAGTAATCCGTTCAGAAGCCGGTCTTCCACCTCAAATCCGGATCTTTTGGCCTCCAGTAAAAAATGCGCCGCATAAATGGTGGTCCACCAATGCGCAGTTCCGCTGCCTTCCCATAACATCAGCGCGCCATTGTAAAGCTGACGCATCTTAATCACCCGAATGGCTTCGAGGATATTCGCATTGGCATTCACGTTATGCTGCCCTCTGCTTTGCATCATTCCTGAAAGATTTCCAAAATACAATTGTGGAAAGGCCGCTGAAATCACCTGTTCTGTACACCCATAAGGATATTGCAATAAATAGTTCAGCTGTTTGCCAAGATTCAATGCCGGGCTTCTGCCAACTACCAGATGATAATTTACACTGGCCGGAATAAAATCAGAGAGCGGAATTTTTAGCGGCGTTGATCCTTCCCTTGTAATCACGCCCGATCCCGTTAAAACCTGTAAAGGGGCTGAAGGCCGTACACTGATCTCGAGATTTTCCGAATAGGTTTCCGCAGCGGTCTTTACCATTACCGAAACCGAGGCCAGGCCGATTGCCTGTTTAGCGGCCAGTCTGAAGTTTACCTGATACTCGCCATTGGCGGGAAGATCCGTTTCCCGAAGGGCAGCGCCAATATTTTCCACCGGACCCGTTGCTGCAATCGATACGGAAGCAGTCGTGTTTTTCGCTGTGGTATTGGTAATTGTTAGCGGGATATTGATAGTATCACCCGGACTTAAAAAACGAGGCAGCGCGGTACTTAGGACCAGCGGATCGGCGACTGTCACCAATTTTTCGCCGGTTCCGAATGAATTGCCTTTGTACGCGACCGCCATCATCCGCAGTTCGCCGCTAAAAGCCGGGATCTCCACTTCAAAAAAAGCTTCGCCATTCCGGTTTGTCTGCTGAATCCCACTCCAGTACGAGACCAGCTTCACTCTTTTCGCCGGCATCGGATTTACCCTTTTGCTCATTTCCAGTTCTCCGTCTCCACCGGTACTGCTTAAGCGCGCATTCAGCTCGGGAAACAAGAGCGGATACAAGGTATAGCCGCTAACCTCCAGAGCCCGGCTTGCATAGAAATAGGCATAGGGATCAGCGGTTTTATAATCGCTTACCTGCAAGATTCCATTGTCAACAGCCGCCAGCGTAACCATCGCATTTGGTTCGGCTTTTACGCGGATCTTCTGTTTTGTTTTAGAACGCAGCTTTTCCGCCGCCTGAATTTCAACGGCCATCTTTCTTCTTTTTTCCTCCACCCTGATCCGTTGAAAACCATGTGCTGTTGTTAGTGGAATTTCCGACTGTTCATGAGGTTTTATTAAAGAAGCGGTGATATACACATTCGGAAGAAATTCACCTTTCAGCGGAAGATCCATTGAGGCAGTACGGTTGCTGACCTGAAGATACTGGTGCGAGATGACCCGGTCTTTTTCAACCGTTACCAGCATTTTTCCGTTGAAGGGCGTTTTAAACAGGATCCGGGCCTTTTCATCTGAATTATAGGACTGCTTATCGGTCTCGATATCAATATGGCCTTCGGTGTTGACTTCAAAATTGGATAGACTGTTACCCCAGGAACCATAACTGTAAAATGAACGGCTTACATAACTACTGGCACCCGGGATGGAAACGCGGATCTCATAATTGCCGGGGGTCCGAGGAACAAAACTATAAGATGAATTTTCACCGTTAACCGAAATGGTTTGCTCTGCAATTACCTTATCATCTTTTTGCGACTCATATCGAAAATAACCTCCACTTCGGGAAAGTACGGTTCTAAAATCCTGCCGAATGATTTTAACCAGCGCTTTTCCGCCGCCGATTTCTCCTGAACTGTTCAGAGCGATCAGAGGAAATTTTACCGTTTGGTTTAACGGGAACCAGGAATATCCGTCATCACCAATTCCAAAAAAGAGATTTTGAGTAACAATATTGCTGGTAACGGATCTGCTAACCGGTCTGCCGGTTTCATCAAAAACGGTGGCATAATAACTGGCCTGCAACAACCCCACATTCTGAAATATTTCCGGAACCGTGTACGTTTCCACCGCTTTACCCTCTGCATCGGTATTACCCTCGCGGAAGATTTTTTCAAACGATATACCGCTGTTCAGCAAATTAAAATTATACTGGCG
>JAEZAY010000526.1 GCA_023427575.1 Bacteroidota bacterium
GACCGGATCAAAGACATGGTTCCGGGCCGTTATGCTCTTCACTTTCATCATATGATGAACGGAAGCCGGGGTACCGAGGTAGAAGGAGTGGTGATCAGGGATGCGGGAAACCATGCCTACGTTCCGCATATGAGCCATGGTATTACCATGAAAAACAATATTTCGTACAAAACCCTCGAAGATGCCTTCTGGTGGGACCCAACCCATATCACCAACGATCTGCTGCTGGATGGAAACATGGTTGCCCGGGTAGACTATGTTAATTCAGCGAAAGGTTTAAATCTCAACGCCCCCGGAATGTTTACCGCTGCCGGCTTTTTGTTGGGAATGGGCCAGGGAAATGTGGCCAACGATAATGTGGTAGTTGGATCGATGAGCCTGCTTCCGAGCCTTGGCGCTTCTTATGTATGGGAAGCGGATAATGAGGGAGTTTGGGAATTCAAAAACAATACAACGCATAATAGTACGGCCGGAATCCGGAACTGGCAGAATACCGCCCTGATTCATACCATCGATAATTATACAGCCTTCAATAATACGCTCGGCATATATCATGGCGCCTATGTTAACAATACCCGGTATGTAAAATTGCAGTTGTATGGAAATGGCATCGAACTAAAAGCCGCATCCATGGGCGATTACAGTCTGCGCTTTGAAGAATTCGAGATCAATGGCGGGGGTTATATCGACCACGCGATTATTATTCGCGGCGGACCCGTTGCCGGCGCCCGGCCTACCGTATTCAGGGATGGAAATATGTTTAATTATAAAAAGTCGGCGGTGCTTTACGATGTGCAGAGTTATGAAAAGCCCCGGCTCGCCGATTTTATACTCTGTAACCTGGGGACCAATGATTTTATAATGACCAATGGAATGGTTGCCAATGATAAGATCCGGGTTCAGCCAAGATCCGGAACGCCGTTTCAGATCAGTTCTTCCGGAAGAACAAGCATTGCGCCTTTTGCGCCCACCGTTTGGGGCCAGGGCAGGGGCCTGAATGCCGAGTTCTACGGTAAAATTGATCTTACCAATCTGGTACATTCCGAAAAATCACCGGTTGTACACGAGTTTTTATTTCATAAGAACCTGAATTTCAGGCTTACCGATCGCCTGAATTATTCGATACGCTGGACCGGCTTTATAATGCCGCAGATTTCGGAACCCATCACATTTAATCTTCGTTCTGCCGGAGGCCATCGGCTTTGGGTAGACGGAAAACTCATCTTCGACAGCTGGGGCGATAAGCCGGTTATGGAATTCAATTCACAGCCGGTCCAGTTAAATGCCGGGGTTAAATACGCTATTAAGCTCGAATATTTTAATACGAATGATACCCGTTCGGCACTGAACCTGAAATGGTCGGGCAAACAACTGCCTTTGGAAATTGTGCCGGAAAGTCAATTGTTTTTTGGTGATGGCCCCATAACGGAACCCGATCCCGTTGATTCGGTTCCTCCTGTAGATACCAATCCGCCGGAAGAACCGGGAACTAATCAGGCACCTGTCGCAGATGCCGGCGACGACAAAACGATCAATCTTCCAGCAGTGACCGTAAACCTGATCGGCGATAAATCCAATGATCCGGACGGACGTATCGTGAAATATGAATGGAAAAAGCTAAGCGGACATGCACAGGCCTGGGTTGAAAATCCCAATTCGGCCAATGCAAGAATGCGAAACCTGGCGGAAGGCGAGTATTTGGTAGAGCTAACTGTAACCGACGACCGAAATGCAAAATCCAGCGATCAGATGCGGATTAAAGTATTGCCAAAACGAACTACGGCAAATACGAGGCTAAGCGAACTGAGTTATACGGATGTGGAGGCCGCTGTTCCTGAACAACAATTCAACATTTATCCCAATCCGGCCCATCATTCCATCCAGGTCAGCTTTTCCGATGCGGCTTCCGGAAAGGGCTCGCTGCGGATCTATACGAATACCGGAAAACTGACCCGGAAAATCTCGTTTACAAAAATCAAAGGTGAATACCGGCAAACCGTCGATATCAGTTCCCTAAAGCCCGGAATTTACCACCTGGAACTCCGGGTCGGAAACGAAGTACGGCATGTAAAAGAGTTTTTTAAGAACTAATACATTGTTTTAAATTAAAAGGGGGTCATTGTGATCCCCTTTTTTATTTATGGTTATCTGCAATTATATGTAAATTGACGGTTCCGATAAATTAAACCCCGTGAACCGAAGAACTGCCCTTAAACAGGTTGCCTTTATTTCTGCCGCCGCGGTTTTTATGCCCTCCTGTTTACAGGACCGCAGTAAGGCTTCCATTCTGCTGAAGAATATTTCTGTTGATGCTGAATCGGAAAATCTGCTGGCCGAATTATGCGAGGCTATTATTCCCGCTACAGATACTCCCGGCGCCAAAGATATTTCCGCCCATCTGTTCGTATTACAAATGATGGATGACTGTTATTCGCCGGAAGACCAGGAAGCGTTTGTCAATGGCCTGAAAAATTTTGAAAAAAAATCTCAGAAATTGCCCGGCGGATCATTTCTTAAATCTGATCCGGAAAATCGCGCAAAGCTGCTTCGGGAACTGGAAGTTGAAAAAGAAAAGGCGGAGCCCGTCAACCGGTTCTATTCCATGGTTAAGCGCCTTACCATTCAGGCATATACTACATCCGAATATTTTCTTACCAGGATCCAGCGCTATGAGCTGATCCCCGGAAGATGGGTTGGCTGTGTCAATGCCTGAGTTTGGTTTTCTATCATAATCTTACGTAATAGTTTTTCAATGGGTGAGCAGATCAGAAATTTCGATGCGATTGTAATTGGTTCCGGAATCAGCGGGGGCTGGTCGGCCAAAGAGCTGACTGAAAAAGGCCTAAAGACTTTGTTGCTTGAAAGAGGCCGCGATGTTCGTCATATAAAAGATTATCCAACTACTAACCTGAACCCCTGGGAGTTCCCACACCGGGGAAGAATAACTGAAGCAATCCGGAAAGAAAACCCGATTGCCAGCAAATGTTATGCATTTGGCGAAGATGCCCTTCATTTTTTCGCAAAAGACAATGAGCATCCCTATGTGCAGGAAAAACCATTCGACTGGATCAGAGGATACCAGGTGGGGGGAAAATCGCTGCTTTGGGCCCGGCAAACCCAGCGCTGGAGCGAGTTTGATTTTGAGGGACCGAAACGGGACGGGTTTGCGGTTGACTGGCCGATCCGGTATAAAGACCTGGCCCCATGGTACAGTTATGTAGAAAAGTTCGCCGGCATCTCCGGAAACCGCGATGGTCTGGATATACTGCCCGATGGCGAATTTTTACCGCCACTGGAACTGAGTTGCGTGGAAAATTATTTCAGGGATGTGGTGGCTGATAAGTTTGCCGGCCGCCATGTTGTATATGGAAGATGTGCTCATCTTACCAGCCCCCGGGATATTCATCTGCAGCAGGGCAGGGCCAAATGCCAGCACCGCACTATTTGCCAGCGGGGTTGCCCATTCGGCGGTTATTTCAGCAGCAATGCGTCCACCATTCCATGGGCCATGAAAACCGGGAATCTTACGCTTAAGCCCGATTCCATTGTGCATTCTATTATTTTCGACGACAAAAAACAGAAGGCTTCCGGGGTTCGCGTGATCGACGCAAATACAAGAGAAATTACCGAGTATTACGCAAAGATCATTTTCATAAACGCAGGCGCGCTTAACACAAATTTGATTTTGCTGAATTCCAGTTCCTCCCGGTTTCCGTCGGGGCTGGGAAATGATAGCGGCGTCCTGGGAAAATATATTGCGTTCCATAACTACCGGGCAAGGGTAAGCGCTTCATACGAAGGCTTTATGGATAAGACAACGGACGGACGCTCGCCCACCAGCGCCTACATTCCTCGTTTCCGGAATGTATATAAACAGGAAACTGATTTCCTCCGCGGGTATGCCGCCGGATTTTCTGCGCGCCGATCCTATCACAGCAGTCAGGAAGGTTTCGGAACGGAATTAAAAGAAAACCTTGCTGCAACAAAAGCGGGATTATGGAATGTGGGATCGCATATGATGGGTGAAACCATCCCGAAAGCTTCCAATTATGTTAGTCTGAATTCAGGCAGCGATGACTGGGGAATGCCTTTATTGAATATTCATGTGGAATACGATGAGAACGACGAGAAGATGGTGAGTGATTACCTGGAGCAAATGACAGCAATGTTTGAGGCCGCCGGTTTTCAAAATATTAAAACCTCCGATTCCAAACAGGCTCCCGGATTGGATATACATGAAATGGGCGGCGTAAGAATGGGCCATGATCCGCAAAGCTCATTGCTGAATGGATGGAATCAGATGCATGGATGCAAAAATGTATTTGTTACTGATGGAGCCTGTATGACATCCACTTCAACCCAAAACCCATCGCTTACTTATATGGCATTAAGTGCAAGGGCGGCGGACTATGCCGTGAAGGAATTGAAAAAAGGAAATATTTAGTTGATAAGGCAGAAATATTGAAGCCTTTTATCCACCCGATCCGGGATGATCAGGTAAACAATTCCTGTTCACTGGTATAATAGGTTTTTCGTCCATCCATCTCCGTTACTATTATCTCTGCTCCTTCAGGGCTATGAGTTCTGGCGGCATTGTGCATCTTCAAAAAATCCCGGTATTCGCCGCTGATCCTTTCCGGATCATTTTTTACGATTTGCTTTTCGGCATTCTTCAATACGCTACGGATCGACTTTAAGAGCAGTTTGATTTTTTCATTGGGTATGGATGAAGCCTTCGATAATGGCGAAATCCGGGCATGCCAGAGGATTTCATCGGCATAGGCATTGCCGATTCCACGCAGCTTTTTCTGATCGGTTAACAATTTTTTAATGGTGCCCTTCGACTTTTTAAACAGCTTACCCAGAAATCCTGCATTCACTTCTGGAGATAAAACATCGGGGGCAACAGAAGCTTCGGGGTTTAAGCGGAGCGAAGCCTTGCCCATCTGATCGGACAGGGTAAGGGTTATCTCTTCTTCAAATTTCAACTGCACAATTCCCGACCTGGGTAAACTACCGGCGGGTTCAAGATTAAGCTTGCCCTTCAGCATTAAATGGAGGGCCAGTATCTGATCATTTTCAAACAAAAAATGAATTTCCTTTCCCGATCTGGAAACCTTTTTCAGTATCTGCCCCTCCAGTGCTTTTTTAATTTTTAGCTCCGGCTGATTGCTGTTTTTCTTTTTAAACAGCTTTACCGTCTTCAGCCTTTTATTACCAAGCAGATGCTGAAGATTGCGGCTGAAAACCTGGAGATCGGGAAGTTCAGGCATATTAAATGTTTTAAAGCGGTTATAACGGAATCAAATTTTTCAGATTAGCAAAATAGCCGGATTTTTAAAGCTCAAAACCAATACCAATTAGCATGAGAAGTTTTCTGTTCGTACTTATGATGATCGCTTTCGGCACCCTTCGCGCCCAGGATAAACCGGAATGGAAATCCATTTTCGGACAGATCAATGAGGAAGTGCTTGCCAATTCAAAAGCATATACTTCATTAAAGGAAGCTTCTACTCAGATCGGACATCGCTTAACTGGTTCTGAAAACGGTAAAAAAGCCGAACAATTCGCTTTCGATTTACTGAAATCATATGGATTCGAAGAGCTGCGCTTCCAGCCTTTTGAAGTGGAAAGCTGGAGCCGCAAAACGATAAGCCTTAAGACCGGAAACTCGGTTAAAAATTTAACTCCGATGAAGGCCGTAACCCTCGGCCATTCGCCGGTAAAAGCCGATTTGAAAGGTGAAATGGTGGATATGGGAAACGGGCTGGAAGCCGATTACCTTAAATCCAATGGCAAGGTAAAAGGAAAAATTGCGCTCGTTTACCTCGGCATTCTACCTGGATCGGGCGAAGGATTAAAGAACCTCCATCGTTCTGAAAAAACAGCATTGGCTACCAAATACGGAGCCAAAGGAATTTTAATAATCAATACCGTGGACGGTGGAGTTTTATTAACCGGAACCGCTTCGGTAACGGGCAAGCTTATTCCCATACCCGCGGTTTGTATAGGAAAGGAAGATGGAATGAAGCTGAAATCAAATCTGACCAGCACGAAACAATATTGCCATATCCAGATGACGAATTTTTCCGGGATGATCAGGGCAAGGAATGTGATCGCAACCATCAGGGGAACCAGATTTCCGGATGAAAAAATTGTAACGGGCGGACATCTTGATAGCTGGGATCTGGCCACCGGCGCCATCGACAATGGAATTGGCTCTTTTGCCATTCTGGATATGGCGAGAACCTTTAAAACCCTGAATCTGCGGCCGGAAAGAACGGTTGAATTTGTGATGTTTATGGGTGAAGAACAGGGATTGCTCGGATCAAGACATTATGTTGAAGACGCGGTTCGCGACGGAAGCATCGATAAGATCCGGTTTATGCTGAATTATGATATGACCAATGATCCCAAAGGATATTCTTCCACCGCTGAAAACATGAAAGAGCTGTTTCAGAAAATAGGAGGCCTGGCTCAAAGTCTGGATACCTCCTTTAAAAATGTTTTTGCATCCAGGGCCGGACTGCATAGCGATCATC
>JAEZAY010000094.1 GCA_023427575.1 Bacteroidota bacterium
CCATCAGGATATCCTGCAATGCCCCGCTATTGGAAAGTTCAGCCTGCTGCTCGGCCTCCAGCAATTCGCGAAGCTTTTCCAGCAGTTGTTTTGTCTGTTCAAACTTGGAAGTAAGCTGGCGTTGGATCCAGTCGGAAAAACCATGATGATTAAAATGCGCTTCAAAAAATTTGGCCAGGCTCATACCATCTGTCTGATACCTTGGTTCTTCATCGGTCAGTTTTAGTTCGATAATATTATTCCAGCCAAAAATAAAATCCGGATACCTCAAGGTGCTTCTTATAAAGGTTGAAACATTCTTTAATTTGTACAGGTCGATATAATGAAGTGAATCACGGTTAGGATACCACGAAAACAGATCCAGCCCCGGCAATTCTACCGCCCGGTTTGAATCAAACAGCTCCTCATAATTCATGTTACGGATCTGTCCATCTTCCAGAAAAACTGCTCCGGCTTTGCCGGCCATTACCACATTTTTCGGGTTCCAGCTAATCTTATAATACCAGGGATTGTCATTGCTTTCCGGAGCGATCAGCCCACCGCAATGTGAACGGAAAAAATGGATAGAGCCGCCTTCCTTATGAATCCGGTCGATTATCTGCATCGCACTCATATGATCTATGCCGGGATCAAGGCCCATTTCACAGAGAAATAAAACACCTGCTTCATTGATTTTGTCTCGCAGTGCCTGCATGGATGCATCTGCATAGGAAGCGGTTAACAGATTTTTTTTGTAGGCTATGCAATCTTCAGCAATTAATATGTGCAGGGAAGGCGGTAACAGCGAAATAACAATATCCGCATTCCGGATGAAGTTGCGGCGCTGACCGGAGTCTGAAACGTTCATCGCTATCGCTTCAGCATGAGTGCTGTTACCGATTTTTGCACGGGCCTGTTCCAGATCAACATCGGCCACCAATAATTTCCAGTTATTAAGTTCAGCTTGCTTTACAAGGTAGGTGATGAGATAGGAAGAGGATTTTCCGGCCCCAAATACGATCAGATTTTTCATTCTCTTCCGAAAGTAAAACTATGCCGGGGAAAAACAAAATCAGAAGAAGCAAACGGAATTCTAATAAACATAAAATCCCTATCTGCTGGTCCAGATTAATTTTATCCGGACCCGAATTCAAAATCCACTAAATACTACAGCTATTGCTGAAGCCGGATTTCGCCAAGATCAGTGTTCTGGCCATCCTTCACCTGTACATTTTCAATAATGGCATTCTGAAATGGCTCTTTTCCATCAATAACCACTTTATAGGTTCCATTTGCCACCGAGATGGAAAATGCGCCCGCATTCAGAGTGGCACGTACCGAATCAACATTGCTGATAGCCCATACCGCTTCAGCGCCATCCGGAGGAACAACCTTGCCGGTAATGGTGCTGTCTTCAGCCAAACGAAAAGAATGTAAACCGGTAACGGCTGCAATGGTTACGATTAAAGCAAGACTCTTTTTCATAGGTAAACTTTTAAAGTCCGAAAATAGATCTGTGCCTGGTAAATGGTGGTTTCAGAAGCAACACAGGCTCTCTGCTTTAAACTTTTCAAGTACTGTGCCAGAAAAAGATGAAGGATTGATTCTCAGGAAGGAGGCGGTACAACGAATATCAGTAGTGTCCGGTTAATAATTTTCAATTTACCTGAAACCTGTATCAACAGTAAATTACCAGCAGTCATTGTAAATGATTCCTTCCACTTTTTTTTAGAAAAAAAGTGGAGCAAAAAAATTGGGCTCCGGAATAAATCCTAAAAATTGAAACTCCCGGCTAAATAAAAACAAGTCACAGCGAATCAATATAACCCAGCGCCAGTAGGACTTACGAGCTAAATATCATCTCCGGGCTTCGGTAACAACTGTTTTTATTTTACGCCGTCCGTTTCAATTTTCTTAACGGATTTCTTCCGAGGCCCGGGGAATACATTTAACCCGGACAACACTGCAGCGAATGTTAACTAATCTTGCCTGATGCCTGCGTATGCAATTCCAAGTTCCCTGGAATTGATGGTCCGGATAGAATAATCAACTGTTACACCTCTTGGACTTTTGGGAACCGGTAAAGTGATCTCTTCGCCCGGTGCCACATTGGGGAATTCCAGGGTTTGCGTTCTTACAACCCGTTTTTCCGGCGATAAAAACCGGATCTCCACTTCAACATTTTCCAACTGATAATTACTTTTATTGGAAATGGTTAGCTGCAGGTTTGAAATTCCGCCAAGAACGCCGGTCTTGTAGTCGCTTCCACTCAGATGAACCATCTGAAACAAATTTTTGATGGCGGTTTCTTTGGAAAGTATTTCTTTTTTTGGCAAGTCTTCGCTGGAACTTTGTGCTGTGGCCGTAACCGCGTCGCGGGTTTTATTATCTTCTGGTGGCAGCGATTCGGCGGTTGATGCTGAACTGGCCGGCGTTTTTATAACGGCCTGCCTGGTAATTGTTGTGGGCGGTGCCTCGGGTTCCATTTCAGCAAGATCTTCAACTTTCGTTTTTTCTTCGGGGTCAAAAAAATTCTCCCGGTCCAGAACGGGTGTCTGCACTTTACCGGTCTTATTTAAATTGGCGTTCCTTTCCTGGATCTGTTTCACCATGGCATCCAGTTGCCGGCTGTTATCATTGCGACCGGTAAAATAAATTGCTATCAGCACAAAGGTTAGGATCAGGCAAACTGCAACCAGGCCTTTTAATAAAGCAGAAGAATTATAACTGGTTTTAAAATTCAGTCCCGCAAATGCCGCTGAAAGATCGGGCATCCGAAACTGTATTCGGCTCTGCGGCTCGCTTTCTTCCGCCGCCTTTTTATCGCTTACATCCGGAAATAATGGAATGGTGGAGGTTTTTACCGTTTTGATCTTCGAATGTATATCGGAATCCGGTTTCATCGGCTTTTGCGAATACGAATAGGTCTGCGAAACCGGCTTTGATTCAGGCAAAACTTCTTTAGCGCCAGACTTATTATGATCGGGGGGAAGCGTTACAAAAATTTTCGTAGGCTTGTTTCGGGCAATATAGGATTCACGGGTTTCGGAGCGGGGGACAGGCTTGTAACTTTCGTTGTCAGAAGTTTTTGATTCCGACGCTTCGTTTGTTGTAGCTTGGGAGCCGGCATGCTGTTCAAGTCCGGATTTTTTATAGAAACGGTCGAATGGTTGTTCTTCCACCACGGGAGCAAATGATTTTAATTCATCCAACTCGCTGGGATAACGCCAGGCGGCGCTTTTACCTTCCTGCCATACCAGATCGTAAGGCTTCAGCCCCAAATCCGACAATTGCTGTGCAGAATAAGGACCCGTCTGTTTATTGTCTCTCAAAAGGAGGTACTGGTTCATTGCAAAACGATTGAAAGTAACCAATTGGAGGCATTAAAACGTTATGCCAGATCTTATAACAGGATAATGGAGCGGAACAATTGCTAAGTTAAAGAAATAACAGGCTGATTCAAAACCACTCACGCAAAAAAACGTTAATTCATCTGAATAATCGGGAACAGGATCAGACGGATTTAGGAGCCTCTCGGGCAATCGGATTTTCGTTTCGTTTTTTCAGGTTATCCGCCTTAAAAATCATAGATTTGCGAGCCTTTTTGCAGTAATTTCAACTATACATTAGGAGTGAAAAATAACTAAAACCAAGGATTCAGTTCATGGAAGATAACAATCTTATTCCCGGCGAAACGAACGATTACAACCGCATCGTTCCGGTCAATATCGAAGAACAAATGAAAACGGCCTATATCGATTACTCGATGTCGGTTATTGTGGGGAGAGCCCTTCCCGATGTGCGTGATGGATTAAAACCGGTACACCGCCGAATTCTCCATGCTATGAACGAACTGGGAATTCATTACAATAAACCGCATAAAAAATCGGCCAGAATTGTAGGGGAGGTGTTGGGGAAATTCCATCCTCACGGCGATTCCTCTGTTTATGACGCGATGGTGAGAATGACCCAGGAATGGAGCATGCGGTACACGCTAATCGATGGCCAGGGTAACTTTGGAAGTCAGGATGGCGACGGGCCGGCGGCCATGCGTTATACCGAGGTTAGGTTGCAACGCAAGGCCGAAAGCATGCTGGAAGACATAGAAAAGGATACCGTTGACTTCCAATACAATTTTGACGATACGTTGAAAGAACCAACGGTATTGCCAACCCGCCTGCCCAATCTTCTGATCAATGGATCGAGTGGAATTGCGGTGGGAATGGCCACCAATATAATGCCTCATAACCTCACAGAGGTAATCAATGGATGTATCGCGTATATCGATAACCGTGATATAACGGTGGATGGACTGATGGAGCATATTAAAGCGCCGGATTTTCCAACCGGAGGCACCATTTTCGGAATGGAAGGCGTGAAGAATGCTTTTCATACGGGAAGGGGGCGGGCGGTGCTGCGCGGCAAACTTCATATCGACACCAAGCCGAGCGGCCGTGAAACCATTATAATCACCGAAGTTCCCTATCAGGTAAACCGGGATGCGCTATGTGACCGGATCGGACATCTGGTGAATGATAAAACTGTTGAAGGAATTGCCCATATCAACAACGAATCGAATAAAAAAGAAGGCACCCGTATTGTCATCGATCTGAAAAGAGACGCGATTGCCAATGTTGTTATTAACCAGTTATACAAATTCACTGAACTACAAACTTCATACGGAATAAACAATGTAGCCATTGTAAAAGGCCGGCCCCGCACTTTAAACCTGCGGGAGATGATCAGCGAATTCGTTGAATTCCGCCATGAGGTTGTTGTTCGCAGAACGCAGTTTGAATTGAAGGAAGCGCAGAAAAAAGCGCATATTCTACAGGGTTATCTCATTGCCCTTGATCATCTGGATGAGGTTATTGCCCTGATCCGGTCATCATCCACTCCTGAAACGGCGAAGGAAAACCTGGTAAATGCAGGCTGGGGTCTGGATGAAATTCAGGCCAAGGCCATTCTGGAACTCCGGCTTCAGCGGCTTACCGGAATGGAAAGGGATAAGATCAAACAGGAGTTTGATGAACTGATGAAGCTGATTGCGTATTTGCAGGAGCTTTTGGGTGATGAAGGGAAACGATTCGAACTGATCAAGCAGGAACTGGTGGAGGTTCGGGATCGTTATGGCGACGAGCGCAAAACGGAGATTACCTATCTCAATGATGAAGTGAAGATCAAGGATCTGATCCGGGAAGAAGATGTGGTAATTACCATTTCACATCTTGGATATATAAAAAGAACTTCCGCCACCGAATTCAGGGCGCAGCGCCGCGGCGGAAGAGGCGCCGTGGGTGGAAAAACCAGGGATGAAGATTATATAGAACATCTTTTTGTTGCATCTACGCACCATACCATGTTATTCTTCACCGAAAAGGGAAGATGTTACTGGCTCAATATTTACGAAATTCCGGAAGGTGAAAAAACCGGCAAGGGTCGTGCGATCCAGAACCTGATCCAGATTCCCCCGGATGATAAGGTGCGTGCGATCATTGATGTGAAGGATTTTGAAGACAAAGATTTTGTGAATGGACATAATATAGTGCTTTGCACAAAAAAAGGAGTTATTAAAAAAACGGCACTGGCTGATTTCAGCCGGCCTCGTCAAACCGGCGTAAATGCGATTCATATCCTGGATGGAGATGAACTGCTCGAAGCCCGGTTAACAGACGGGAATTGTGAGATTATGCTGGCTATTAAAAGTGGCCGGGCCATACGTTTTCCCGAATCAAAGG
>JAEZAY010000060.1 GCA_023427575.1 Bacteroidota bacterium
GGAATGAAGGTCATGAGCTCCCTTCATTCCTTTTTACATTAAACAAAACCTGGTTGCTAACGGAATCAGATATGAATTCCGAAAGTATTTTGGATCCATCCTGAAGTGAAGCCCAGCACTACCAGCGCAATTATGATCAGCAGAATGAAGATCCAGACCGGAGAAGAAGATTTTTTGCGGTGCATGGTAACAGTCGCATGCGATTCATAAGTTGTGTCCTGCAAGGGCCTTGCCCGGATTAATTTACCCGCAAAGCGGGAAGTAAAATGATCCGCCTCCGCCTGGTTGCTCACAACCTGTTCCGCAAGAAATACTTCATGACTTTCTGAAGTATCGTAAGCCTGTACTACTACAGGGAACTCATTATTTCGAATATCCATAACATTACAATAAGGTTAATAAATAGTGTTAATTACCGGCGACCATAAAATCCGGTACCGGTTCGGAAAATGTTATGCAAAAGCCCGGCCATTGGTTTCAGACTTTGAGAATGGGGCCCAGGATGGTTTCGAGCCGGGAAATGCTGGTGTCGAAAACCGGGCTGGTATGATGATTAAAAACGCTCATATCTTTTAAGCCTGAACCAGTTAGCATAAGAACCACAACTGCGTCCGGAGCAATCTGTTTCTGATGAACCAGTTTTTTTACCGCAACCAGGCTGGCGGCGGCGGCCGGTTCCACAAAAAAACCGGATTCTGCCATTCGCCGCTGGGCTTCGAGAATTTCGTTTTCGCTGGCGTTTTCAGCCAGCCAGCCATATTCTTTTGCCTTCTGAACAATTTCGTTTCCTCCCTGCGGATTTCCCGATGTAATGGCTTCCGCCACCGTATGAAATCCGGAATAAGGAACTACTTTGTCCAGTCCCTGCTGGATTGCCGAAACCAGTGGTGAATATTATAGGCCTGCACCACAATCATCCTGGGAATTTTTTGAATCAATCCCGCGATCAGCAGTTCCTTGTACCCTTTAAATATTCCACGAATATGACCTCCGGCGGAACTGGGAACAGCAATATAATCGGGTAATTTCCCTTCCATTTGTTCAAACATTTCAAAAGCCGTCAGTTTATACCCTTCCACCCGAACCGGCCCGTTCCCCGACACGATCCGGAGCTGATATTTTTCAGCCAGATCGAGTACCGCAGTTTTCATATCGGAATAATCCGGTGCCTCGATCCGGACAATGGTTGCGCCATGTATGGCCATCGATCGGATCTTTTCAGTTGGAGTAAAATGCGGTACAAAAATCAGCGAATCCAGACCGGCATGGGCACTGTAGGCCGCCATTGAATGACCCATATTTCCGGTTGAAATGGTAGCCGTTCTTTTTTCATTCATATGAATGGCCATCATCAGGGCAGTTAAAGAACCGCGGTCTTTGAAACTCCAGGTAGGGTTGACCGTTTCATTTTTCAACAGCAGGTTCTCTATACCGGTATAATCCCGCAAATTTCGGTTGGCTTTCAGCAGGGGCGTATTTCCCTCGCCCAGGGAAATGGTTGATGGTATGGAAGGAAAAGGAAGGAAGTCAATAAAGCGTTCGAACAAATGTTTGCCCCGCCTGATCCCGGCTTTTTCAATCCCGGGGATTTTCACTTCCAGCGATTCGCCGGTATCAGAAAATTCCCGGATTGCCGAAAAGGGGAAATGCTGATGGCTGATGGTAGAAATAAGCGCTGGCATCCTTAAATTTTCAGTAATCATTGAGATTCCGCCTCAGCAATGGATTGCCGAAATTCCTCAAAACTCAGCCGGATCACCAGTTCCTTTCCACTTGCAAGCCTGACCATTGTTACTTCTTCACCGGTGGTTTTCACGCTACCCTTATTTATGGAGGCAATATGCGACACATTGATTCCAATAATTCCCAGGTCCAGCTCTTTCGCGTAAATAAAATTCGGTTTCATAGTCTTAAAGATAAGTGTTGATCAGAAGAATAAGCAGGCAAATGCTGAATTCATTCTTTGCTCCCACCCAAATTCAATAATCTTTAATAGGTCCGGAATCCAGCGGGGCTTTTCAGACTGGCATTGGTACAGGATTTTTATATAACAGAGGTATGAAACTTTCTAAGATCGATACGTATAATCCGAACCTGATCTTCCGCGAAGAGATCGTCAGCTCCATCACACATATTCTGGGTGTTCTTTTCGGACTCGTTTTTATTCCGGTTCTTATTTTAAATGCAGTAGAGAAAGAGGGCCAGATGCCGATCGTTGCAGGCGCGGCGGTTTATGGAATCAGCTTTCTGATGGTATTTACTTTTTCCTCACTGTTTCATTTACATCGTGAGGGCAAACGCCGCGATCGCTTAAAAATAATGGATCATATCAGTATTTATTACCTGATTGCCGGAACCTATACCCCATTTATCCTGGTGTTCGTAAATAACCAGTTTGGAATCACCTTGCTTTGTGTGTTGTGGGCACTGGCCATCCTGGGAACATTTTTCAAACTTTACTTTACGGGAAAATTTGAAATCGTGTCAACGCTGATCTATGTTGCCATGGGCTGGCTGTTATTGTCGGGAGCAGATACTTTTTTTGAAAAGATGCCCGCTATTATTGTAAATCTGATCATCGCCGGAGCCGTTCTTTATACCATTGGAGTGCTGTTCTACATCTGGCGCTGGTTTGCATATCATCACGCCATCTGGCATCTTTTTGTGCTTTGCGCAGCCATCTGCCATTATTCGGCCATCCTGATCGCCGTTTGACCAGATAGGCTGAAAAAACCATTTAACCAATGGTTTGAAAAAATCAAAATAACTTGCGGCAAATTATCCGGGATGAACAGAGTTTTTCTTTTGCCCTTTTTTTTGTTCATAATTGCCTGTTCTTCATCCAGAAACAGCGCAGACCACACCGGTGGTAAATCCATCTATCAGCCGTATATCGATTCAATAATAAAAGAATTTGCGCCCGATAAACGGGTGGCATTGGTTGACTTTTTCGCCGAAGGAAGATATCTGAAAGGCGAAACCAATCTTCCCGAAGCCCGGGCGGCGCTGGTCAAAAGGCTGCAATCAGCGGGTTTGAGCTATGTCGACAGCATCCGGATCTTACCCGATCCAGGCCTAAATGGAAAGATCTTTGCGGTCAGTTCCAATTCAGTTTCCAATCTGCGGTCGCAACCCCGTCATAGCGCGGAGTTATCTACCCAGGTGGTTTTAGGAACGCCTCTGAATGTGCTAAAGCAATCGGCTGGTTGGTACCTGGTGCAGTCGCCCGATCAATACCTGGCCTGGGTGGATGCCGGGGGGATTACCTTAATGGACAGCCTTTCCTTTAATTCCTGGAAATCGGCTTCGAAATTAATATTCACCGATCCCATTGGCTTTGCTTTCGGCAGTTCGGAAGCCAGCCCGATCGCCGACCTCGTGTATGGATCGGTGCTGGAAATGCTGAGCATGGATTCGGAATATTTTGAAGCCCGGTTTCCCGATGGAAGAACCGCTAAGATAAAACGCAGTGCAGCCATGCCGCTGAAGGAATGGATCAGCTCGCGGAAACCGGTTGGTGAAAACCTGGTTGTATCGTCGAAGCAGTTGATGGGTATCCCTTATTTATGGGGTGGCACTTCATTTAAGGGAGTAGACTGCAGCGGATTTACAAAAACCGTTTATTTCATGAATGGGCTGGTAATTCCCCGCGATGCTTCGCAGCAGGTGAATATTGGTGAAGAGATTGATACCAGCGGCAACTGGGGCCTGTTACGAAATGGCGACCTGCTGTTTTTTGGAGTTCCCGCCGGCGCCGGCAAACCGGAGCGGGTTGTACATGTTGGAATGTGGATTGAAGGGAACCAGGAGTTTATTCATTCTTCGGGAAGAGTTCGGATCAGTAGTATGAATCCGGCCGCAGCAAACTACGATGCAGATGAACACAAACGTTTTTTAAGGGCAAAACGGATCCCGGAAAAGTCGGCGCTGATCGATTTGCGGAAATCCGGTTTGTATAACACCGAACTATGATTCATAATAAGATATTTTAAGTCAGGGGAGAGGATCCCAATCAGGATCCGATTTTGGTACGTTCAAAGAACCGATTCATGGAAGAGAACAATAAACAGCCGGGAAAATACCTGATATCGAAAGGGATAGATAAAATTTTTACGAATTTATATGATGCCGTTCAGTTTGTACTCCGCTTTTTCCGCGAAGCCTTCAGGCGGCCCATCGAGTTCCAGGAATTTGTTCGGCAATGTTATGAGGTTGGATTCCGCTCATTGCCACTGATCACTTTGACCGGTTTTATCACCGGGCTCGTATTTACGAAACAATCCAGGCCATCACTGGCCGAATTCGGGGCTGCTTCCTGGCTTCCGTCGCTGGTTGCGATTGCTATTCTCCGGGCCCTGGCGCCGCTGGTTACGGCGTTGATCTGCGCCGGCCGGGTGGGTTCCAATATCGGGGCCGAACTGGGATCGATGCGGGTAACCGAACAAATAGACGCGATGGAAGTGTCGGCTATAAACCCATTTAAGTTTTTGGTAGTTACCCGGGTTCTTGCCACCACCGTAACCATTCCGATCCTGATGATGTATACCGGCTTCGTGGCCCTGCTTGGTTCATTTATTGATGTGAATCAGCATGAACTGACCAGTTTTGTTTCGTTTTTTGAAAAGGCTTTTGAAAAGATCACTTTTCTGGATTTCACATCCTCACTGATCAAATCAATCGTCTTTGGGTTTACCATCGGAATCGTTGGCGCGTACAAAGGATGGAATGCCACCCAGGGAACGCAGGGCGTAGGAAGGGCGGCCAATACCTCCGTTGTTGTTTCCATGTTTCTGATTTTTATTGAAGAAATCATCATAGTGCAGATTGTTAACTGGGTTCGATACTCATAATATGAAAACACATCATTCAGAAATAGATTATCGCCAGAAAGTGATTACGCTGAAAGGATTGTACAAATCCTTTGGATCGAACCCGGTTTTGAACGGGATCGACCTGGTGGTACATAAAGGCGAAAACGTGGTTGTATTGGGGCGTTCGGGCACCGGTAAATCGGTATTAATAAAAATAATTTCGGGATTACTGAAACCCGATGCAGGCGAGGTTAATGTACTGGGCTATGAAGTGGATAAATTAAATGAGAATGAGCTTCGCGAACTGCGGATGAAGATTGGATTTTCATTTCAGCACAGTGCCCTTTATGATAGTATGACCGTTCGGGAGAATCTTGAATTTCCACTGGTAAGACACCGGAGTAATTTGTCGCGCAGCGAGATAAATAAGGCCGTGGAATCGGAGCTGGAAGCGGTGGGATTGTCGCAGGCTAATGACCAGATGCCGGCGGAGTTATCAGGAGGACAAAAAAAACGGATCGGCATTGGCCGCACCCTGATATTACAACCGGAATTAATGCTGTACGATGAGCCAACAGCGGGACTGGATCCAATCACCAGCATTGAGATCAATAATCTAATCAATGAGGTACAGGACCGGTTTCGAACTACTTCAATTATCATCACCCACGATCTCACCTGCGCCAAAGCAACCGGCGACCGGATCTCGATGATGATGGAAGGAAAATTCATTAAAGAAGGTACGTTTGAGCAGGTGTTTGATACGGACGACGAGCGAATCCGGGTTTTTCACGACTATAACTTTATTCAATAATTATGAGGACAACTAAAAATAAGCGCGCCGTAATTGTCGGCATTTTCATTTTTCTGGGACTGGCCATTTTCATTCTTGGCGTGCTTATACTCGGCGGGCAACAAAAAACATTTGTGAAATCGATTGTACTGAAAACAGTATTTAATGATGTGATCGGACTGCAAACCGGAAACAATGTTTGGTTTTCGGGAGTGAAGATCGGTACTGTAAAACAGATTGAGTTTTATGGTGAATCGCAGGTGCAGATTACGATGAACGTACAGCAGGAGGCGCAGAAGTTCATTCATAAAGATGCCATGGTAAAGATCAGCACCGATGGATTCATCGGAAATAAAATTCTGGTCATCTTTGGCGGGGGTTCTGCTGCCGAAGTTCAGGAAGGAGATGTGCTGAAAGCTTATGAGTCGGCTACCACCGATGAACTTTTTGAAACGCTGCAGAAAAACAATCTGAATATTCTGGATATAACGAGCGACTTTAAAAAGATCAGCGCCAGGGTCGCGGCGGGCGAGGGAAGCATCGGGCAATTGCTGAACGATGACCAGCTTGTAAGAGAAATCCAGGCAATGGTTAAAACGCTACAGAAAACCTCGGCCAATACGGAGAGATTGTCATCGAACCTGGTTTCATATACCGAAAAGCTGGATGATAAGGGAACCCTTGCCGGCGATCTTGTAACGGATACAACCATCATGAAGAACTTACGCGAGGCCACAACCGAACTAAGGGCGATGGCGGCCACTGCGCAGGAGTTTACCAACAATTTGAAAACCGCCACTGAATCGGTAAATAACAAGAATACCCCGGTTGGTGTAATCCTCCATGATCAGGAATTCGCTTCCCAGTTAAAAAGAACTATGGAGAACCTGGAAACAGGAACGCAGAAATTGGATGAAAACATGGAAGCGCTTCAAAGTAATTTTTTATTCAGAGGCTTTTTCCGGAAAAAAGC
>JAEZAY010000198.1 GCA_023427575.1 Bacteroidota bacterium
GTGAAGGGGTTAACACCGAACATTTCAAGGCAAGACCTCTGAGCCATCCCGGCAAAAAATTTGTTTTCCTGATGAGTTCACGCCTGCTGAAAAGCAAGGGCGCCAATGTATACGCCGACGCGGCCCAGATTCTGAGAAAGAAAAATTACGATGTCCGCTTTGATCTGATCGGTCCGCTGGAAGAAAACCATCCGGATTCTATTTCTAAAAATGATCTTCTTAAATGGCAGTTAAGCGGCCTGATCCGCTATCAAGGTTTTGTGAATGATGATCGACCCTATTTGCAGAACGCCCATTGTTTTGTCTTTCCGTCCTATTATCATGAGGGTATACCCCGCTGCCTGATGGAAGCGGCCAGTATGGAATTGCCGGTTATCACCACCCAGCAAAGAGGCTGCCGCGAGGTAGTTGTAAATAATGTTACCGGTTTTTTATGCAATATGAATGATCCTTTCGACCTGGCCGATAAAATGGAAAAGATCCTCAATATGCCCGATGATTCGCTCGACCGGATGGGGATACTGGGGCGGCAACTGGTTACCCGAAAATTCGACATCGAAAAAATAATCGATATCTACAAACAGGTTCTTTCGGCGAATATGCCGGATTAATAACCGGTTCGCGATTTAATAAATTCCAGGATTCCCGAGCGGCGGATCTGCTCTTCCCAGGTGTATCTGCTTAGGTCAGGAAACTGGTAGTTGAACCGGTTGATGGATTCCCAATCCAGGTTCGACAAATCTTCTTCAAGATAATAATGCCGGCTTCCGCTTTCTTTCTCAAACCCTTCGGCCCAGGGCGTTTTTACCGTCAGGATCGGAATCCTGCAGGCCGCATATTCCAGGATCTTGGTGGAAGTTTGATGAAGGTAAGGCTCCTTTAAAGGTTTGTAGTTAATCGCAAACCGGGCCTGCCGCAAATATGGGTACACTTCCTTTCGCGGAAGCGGGCCTATAAAGATAATATTCGAATATTGCCGGTATTTAACCTTCAGGGCCTCGTAATGGTTGCTGATTACCAGCAGCGATTTCGTTTTTAGGGGTCCGGCTGTAAAACGGTCGAGTAAAACATGGAAATTCATATCCGTGGTAATTCCGCCGGCAAAAATAAAATCCCAGACCTTCTCCGGCTCCGGCATCGAAAGATTGATTAGTTCCTGGTCAATTCCTACATCCATAAATCCGTACGGAATCGTATCCCTGAAAGCAAAGCATTCTTTTACGGCCGGATTTAAAAACAGCCGAAAATCAGGACTGGAATTCAGAGATCGCTTTAGCGCATTTTTTAATCCGGAAAATGGGGGAAGCGAGGCGGATGAATATTCATGAACAGTCAAACTGCCTTTCTTTTTCGCTGCAAACGGATAGATGCCCATAAAATACCAGTAAATCTCCGCATTTCGGTTTGCTGCTTCGCCCGGAAATATTTCAATGGTTTCAAAATTTCTTTCGTGAAAGAAACGCTGATACGCATTGATTTGTGGTAAAAAAGCTTTATGCCGGTGAACGAATGCAATTAACATATGTTAGGAAATAAGCGTAAAAATATCAATTAGATAAGAGCGGGGTTCGTAATTTTAGCGCTTTATACAAAATCATGGAAGTAACTGTCAAAACGGCCGAAGAATTACGCATCACTCCCTCCGAATTTGAACTGATAAAAGAAAAACTGGGTCGCAGCCCGAACTTTACCGAGCTCTGTGCATTCAGTGGAATGTGGAGTGAACACTGCAGCTATAAGAATTCCATCAAATGGCTGAAAACATTGCCGCGCGAAGGCAGCAAAATGCTGGTGAAAGCGGGTGAGGAAAATGCCGGTCTCATGGATATCGGCGATGGATACGGCGTTGTTTTTAAGATCGAATCTCACAATCACCCTTCCGCCATCGAGCCATTTCAGGGCGCCGCTACCGGCGTTGGCGGAATTCATCGCGATATATTTACCATGGGTGCCCGCCCCATAGCGGCATTGAACTCGCTCCGGTTTGGAGATATCCGCGAAGCCAAAACCCAGCACCTGCTTGCTGGTGTGGTTCATGGAATTGGCCATTACGGAAATTGTTTCGGAGTGCCAACCGTTGGTGGAGAAGCCTATTTTGAAACTTGTTATCATACTAATCCCCTGGTTAATGCAATGAGTGTGGGTACGCTGAAATCGGGTACCACCATTTCGGCTACGGCAAAAGGTACCGGAAACCCGGTTTTTTTCGTAGGCAGTGCCACTGGAAAGGATGGGATCGGGGGCGCCTCTTTTGCTTCGGCCAATATTACCGAAGAAAGTGCGGAGGATCTGCCGGCCGTTCAGGTTGGCGACCCGTTCCAGGAAAAAAAATTACTGGAAGCCTGTCTGGAAGTGATCAAAACCGGTGCAGTGGTGGGCATGCAGGACATGGGCGCCGCCGGCATCATCTGTTCCACTTCTGAAATGAGTGCCAAGGGGAATGTAGGAATGCGAATTGATCTTGATAAAGTGCCTACCCGCCAGAAAAACATGAAAGCCTGGGAACTGCTTTTGAGCGAAAGCCAGGAAAGAATGCTGATGGTGGTGGAAAAAGGAAAGGAAGCCGCGGTACTGGAAG
>JAEZAY010000266.1 GCA_023427575.1 Bacteroidota bacterium
ATAAAGAATCCGAAGCGGCAGCAGCGATAAAACGTACAGGAAACCGTAAACCAGGTAATACAAGATGCGGAATTGAAATGTTGAAAAGCTTCCGGGGATCAACACCCGAAACGGAACCGATTCCGGCCCGCGCAAATTTACAGAAAAGGGCGCTCATGTGATTTCAGCGAAATTCGCCACCCTGGTGGGCCAGGAATTAACCAACTTATTTAACCGCGCTTTCTACCCGTTCACCCAATTTTTCGCCTCCTGTTCCAGATGCCGGAGAACAATTTTCACCCCAAATTTATTTTTCAGATGCCGGGCCAGCGACTCGGCCGCGTAAACGCTGCGATGCTGTCCGCCGGTGCAGCCAAAGCTGATCTGCAGGTTCTCAAATCCGCGTTTGATATAATCTTCCACCGATATGTCAACGATATTATATACGCTGTTCAGATATTCCGCCATTTTGGTGCGCTGCTCTAAAAAATCAATCACCGATTTGTCGCGGCCGGTTGATTTTTTATATTCATCAAAGCGCCCGGGATTGAGAATGCCGCGGCAGTCGAATAAAAATCCACCGCCATTGCCGGAATTGTCTTCAGGCAATCCTTTTTTATAGGAAAAGCTGTTAATCTGAACAGTCAGCGGCGTTTCTTCAGTCGCCTTCACCGTTTCAAAACGCTGGATGATTGCATCATCCACCACGATTCCCAACAGCCGCTCAAATTCGGGAATTACAATTCCAATGCTTTTATTGTGAAAAAACCAGCGCAGGTTTTTGAGGGCCAGCGGTATGCTGGTTAAAAACTGGGATTTTCGTTCAAACAATCCTCTGAACCCATAGGCGCCCAAAACCTGCAGAAGCCGGATTAATACATACCCATAATACTGGCTGGTAAAGCGGTTCCTGTCGATCTGCTTTTTGAGGATCTCTTCCACACAATCCATATAATAGTGCAGCAGACTGGTTTTCCATTCGTCGGGCAGTTCCGCCCGGGCCTGCCATAACATCGACGCCACATCATACTGAAGAGCTCCCTTCATTCCACCCTGGTAATCGATGAAATGCGTTTTTTCTTTTGATACCATAATGTTCCGGCTTTGAAAATCGCGGAACATGAAATATTTATGATCAACATGCGTAAGATAGGTGCTCAGTGCTTCAAAATCGTCAATCAACTGCTCCTTATCATAAGGGATCTGAAGTGTATCCAGAAAATAGTATTTGAAATAAAGCAGATCGCTCATGATCGCCTGCTTCCCGAATTCACGGCTTGTAATACAACGGTTATAGTCCAGCCCCTGGTCGCCAATAATTTGCAGATGAGCCAGTTCACGCAGGCTTTTCTGAAACAAACGGTACACCTCATCCGAAAATCCTTTTTGCTCGAGCTGGTTTAAAAGGCTGGAATCGCCCAGATCTTCCTGCAGGTAAATGGTTTTGTCCATGTTGATCATCAGTATTTGAGGTACAGGACAGCCGCATTCCCGGAAATGGCGACTGAAATAAATAAAGGTTTCGTTCTCGCGGATATTCCTGCCATAAGTGGCGATGAACGTTTTGTCGGCCGTATGGATCCGGAAATAATACCGGTCGCTGCCACTTTGTGGCAACTTATCAATTGCCAGCAGCGGTGCACTGGTAAATTCGGCAAATAAGGTTCTGATCTGTTCTATTACAGCCTGCATGTATTTTTTCAAGTGTCGGTAAAAATAGAGGATTTGAATAGAAACTGATCAGTTTGAAACAGCGAATAAAGCGGGTTTTTTGGCGGAAAACGCCATTTAGTATCTTTTTCCGCCGGATTTTTTCCATTTTTATCTTTTTTTAATCAGCCTCTTTTACAAAAAAAGCATCCCGAAGGATGCTTTGGTCTGAAAAAACCGTTCTGGTTAATTACTTATTCCGCCGCCCTGCGAACCCACTCTTTTGCTTTCTTCATCGAGGCCGGTTTTACGTTGCCGGGCCGCCTTGATCTGGGCGCTGCCGAACCGGTACGTGATATTTAACCGGAACTGTCGGCTTTCCCAATGCCCGTTTGTGCGCAGATACTGGCCGGCAAAATTGCTTTCACCGCCCCATTTCATGGTTCTGAAAATATCGCTGACGGAAACTTTAATATTCGCTTTTCCTTCCAGTAAGGATTTCTGGATTCCCGCGTCGATGCCGTAAATGGCCTTACTTTTAAAAGTCCCCTGCCAGATGGAAGGGGAATTGTAAAATCCGCTCAGCTCAATGGTCCATCCTTTTTCAAATTTCGCGCTGTGCTGCATATAAATATTGTATGCAAACACATCCAGGTCAACTTTTCGCCCAATGCCCAGATCGGCCTTAAAATGGGAATAATAGGCATTCAGGTTGGCAAAAAGGCTATACCATTTAACGGTGAGGGGATAACTGATATTCAGACTGGTGATATCCTGAGTGGCCAGGTTTTTTTTCGTAATAAAAGCCTTTGATAATTCCGCCGTATCAATCAACTGGGTAAACACGTCTTTCACATGACTGTAATTCACAGCCGTAGTAAGCTTGAAATTATAGGTATGTGAAACGCCTACACTGTTTGTATACTGGGGGCGCAGTTCGGTATTTCCTTTTGAATAGGTGTACTCATCAAGTTTGAATTCAAAAGGATTCAGATCCTGATAAGCAGGGCGGTCGATGCGGCGGCTATAGGTAAAGGTTAGCTGGCTTTTGGGATTTTTATTTAATGTGAATGCAGCACTGGGGAAAAAGTCGGTATAATTCCGGTTAAAGCCGGAATCGTAGGTAAGATAGCCAGTTCCATTGGCCTTAAATCCGTTCGAGATTCCTTCAGCATGGGTGTTTTCAATTCTTAATCCTGCCTGAACCATAAATCCCTTAAACTGGCGGTTGTAATTTCCGTAAACGGCATTGATGTTTTCCTTGTAAGCAAACGCATTGCTCCGCAGCGTATCCAGCTTTTTGATGCCGGTAACAACATTGAAACGCTGGAAATCATTGTCGCTTTCCACATACGAGACCTTGAATCCCAGTCCGAGTTTTCCTTTTTTAAAATTTCGCTCGTGATCGGCTTTTAAAGAATATATATCGATGTTCGTGGGGGCAAGCATGTTATAGATCCTGCTTTCCAGAAAATCGCCCAGCGGATCGAGGTATACATTGGGTTGAAACTGATCGGTTCGGATCCGGTAAATTCCGTAATCAGCGTCGATGTTGAGTTCCTGGCCGGAAGTGTCGGCAAACCGGTAATTCAGGTTTAGATTTCCGTGTTTGCGCTCACCGCTATTGGTATTGTCGGCTGTTAAAATCTTAACCATATCACCGGTGGGGATATACGATATGGAAGTGCGGCTGGAATTTTCGAAGCTGTTATCGTTCAGGTTTCCGTTCACCATAAAACCAACGGTATTCCGGCTATTGATAAAGTAATCCAAACCCGCTTTGAAATTATGTCCCCGGCCATGAAAGGTCATTTTATTTTTCTGGTCGAACAGGGTATCCAACTGCTTCCGGTAAAGAAACATATGATTACGGAAGATGTTGTTGTTATAGTTGTAATTGGCGAATAAATTGGTTTTTTTGTTCCGGTTGTTCAGGGAAAGGCCTCCATTGTATTTGGGGTACTGGCCAATATTATATCCGGCGTTCACCGAGCCGTTCGTTCCGAACGACTTATTTTTTTTCAAACGAATATTGATGATGCCGGCATTGCCCGCAGCCTCATATTTGGCGGATGGATTGGTTATGATTTCATTGGCTTCATTCGAGGTTGACTGCTGGGTTTTCAGGTATTCCGAAAGGTCTTTTCCCGTCAGAGGCGAAGGCCTGCCATCAATATATACC
>JAEZAY010000297.1 GCA_023427575.1 Bacteroidota bacterium
CGGAAATGGCAACCATTATGAATGAACCAAAAAAAGCGGCAGGTCCTGAAATTTTGAATGCAACCCTTGTTATTCCGATCATTTTAGTGGTTGCATTTACAGGACTTGTTATTTATATGCGGAACAAGAAAAAGCCCGAGGTACTTAGGGCTACAACAGCAGTTGCTTAATTCTCTATTAAAAACAGATTATTATGGCTATCCATCAAACGCGCCGCGATGCACTGAAAAACCTGGTGGCAGGCACCGCTGCCTTTGGAGCAACGGGAATGCTGACATCATTCACTTCAGTTGAAACCAATTCTGCCCCCTTGAAAAATAATCTCAATCATTCGGTATGCCGCTGGTGTTATAATTCCATTCCGCTGGAAACCTTTTGCGCGGCGGTTAAGAAAATGGGTATTAAGGCCATCGACCTGGTTGGGCCTGCCGACTGGCCAACATTAAAAAAATACGATCTGGATTCATCGATGTGTAATGGGGCCGAAATCAGTATTGAAAATGGATGGAATGAGCAAAAATTTCATACAACCCTGATCGAAAAATACACCGATATGATCCCCCGGGTTGCCAAAGCGGGATATAAAAATCTTATCTGCTTCAGTGGCAATAAAAGAGGCATGGACGATGAAACGGGGCTGAAAAATTGTACGGAAGGCTTAAAGCAGATCATGAGCCTTGCTGAAAAAAACAATGTTACCATTATTATGGAATTGCTGAACAGCAAGGTTGATCATAAGGACTATCATTGCGATAAAAGTCCCTGGGGAATAGAACTGGTAAAACGGGTAGGTTCCGACAATTTCCGGCTTCTTTACGATATCTATCATATGCAGATCGATGAGGGAGATGTGATCCGGACCATCCGGGATAACCATTCCTATTTCGCGCATTATCATACGGGAGGCGTTCCCGGAAGAAATGAAATTGACTCCACGCAGGAGCTGTATTATCCCGCCATTATGAAAGCAATCATTGAAACGGGATTTAAAGGATATGTGGCTCAGGAATTCATTCCTTCCAAAAAAGAAGCCGAGGCCCAGCTTGCTTCCCTGCAAAATGCCATAACAATATGTGACGTATGATCAGCAGAATGCATTTCTAATTTTATTTTCTACCATGCTTTTAGAAATCTTTGGACAATTCTAAGAGCTTAAACCTGGAATAATATGGCCGACAATGTTTATGATGCTATCGTAGTTGGATCGGGTATCAGCGGTGGCTGGGCTGCAAAAGAACTGACGGAAAAAGGCTTAAAAGTTCTTTTACTTGAACGCGGAAGAGATGTAAAACATGTTAAGGATTATGTGAATGCTACAAAGGGAAGCTGGGAGTTTCCACATCGCGGCGGGCGAACCCAGGAGATGATTGAAGATTATCCGGTGCTTAAAAGAGATTACCCGCTGAATGAAATCAATCTTGATTTTTGGGTAAAAGACAAGGAATGCCCCTACACGGAAGTTAAACGATTCGACTGGTATCGGGGATATCATGTTGGAGGCCGATCTCTTACCTGGGGCCGCCAAAGCTATCGTTTAAGCCCGATGGATTTTGAAGCGAATGCGAAAGAAGGCATTGCGGTTGACTGGCCCATACGTTACGATGATATTGCCCCCTGGTATACTCATGTGGAGGGATTTGCCGGAATTTCAGGAAATAAAGACGGGCTCCCACAACTGCCCGATGGAAATTTCCTTCCGCCCATGCCACTCAACTGTGTAGAAAAAGACGTTGCTTCCAGAATAAAAGATCATTATAAAGGCCAGCGCCTGATGACCATCGGCAGAGTGGCCAATATAACGGTACCGCATAAGGGAAGAACCCAGTGCCAGTACAGAAATAAATGCTGGCTTGGTTGCCCATTCGGATCCTATTTCAGCACCCAGTCATCCACCCTTCCTGCCGCATTGGCCACCGGCAATCTTACGCTCCGGCCTTTTTCTATCGTAACAAGAGTGTTATACGATAAAGACAGTAAAAAGGCTACAGGCGTTGAAGTACTGGATGCTGAAACCAATCAGACTTATGAGTTTAAATCGAAAATAGTTTTCCTCTGCGCTTCTTCTTTCAACTCAACCTGGGTGTTATTTAATTCAGCAACCGATATCTGGCCCGATGGATTGGGTAGCAGCAGCGGTGAACTGGGTCATAATGTAATGGATCATCATTTCCGCTGCGGCGCTTCGGGTATGGTAGAGGGTTATGAAGATAAATATTATTTCGGGCGCCGGGCCAATGGTATTTATATCCCACGTTTCCGAAATGTGGGCAACGATAAGCGCGACTACCTGCGCGGATTCGGATACCAGGGCGGAGCCAGCCGCCAGGGCTGGAGAAGAGAAGTGGCTGAAATGAATATCGGTGCCGATTTTAAAGATGCTTTATCCGAACCGGGACCATGGACAATGGGCGCTACTGCTTTTGGTGAAATTCTTCCCTACCACGAAAATAAAATTAGCCTGGACAAGAATACGAAAGATAAATGGGGACTTCCCGTGCTGGCAATGGATTGCGAGATTAAGGAAAATGAGCTGAAGATGCGCAAAGACATGATGGAAGATATGAAGGAAATGCTGGAAGTGGCCGGCGTTAAAAATGTGGGCACTTACGACAACGGGTACTCGATGGGAATGGGTATCCATGAAATGGGTACAGCGCGAATGGGCCGCGACCCGAAGACCTCCGTCCTGAATTCCTATAACCAGGTTTGGGATGCGAAAAATGTTTTTGTAACCGATGGCGCCTTTATGACTTCGGCGGGATGCCAAAACCCCTCGCTGACTTATATGGCGATGACCGCCCGCGCCGCTGACTTTGCTGTAAAGGAATTGAAAAAAATGAATCTCTAAAATGAGATTCACATAACCGGTATTGATCAAATAAATTTTCAGTGATATGAACAGACGTGATGCCATTTCAAGAGTCGCCCTTCTGCTAGGTGGAACGGTGGTCGGCGCCAACGTTTTCCTGAACGGATGTAAACCCGCCGATAAAAAAGCGGCCGGCTCCGTCATTGAATTTAGCTCCGATGAGATTGCCTATCTGGATGAGATTGCCGAAACCATTCTTCCGGAGACCAGTACTCCGGGCGCCAAAGCCGCTGGTGTTGGCGCATTTATGACCGTGATGGTCAAAGACTGCTATGTAGCCGATGATCAGAAGCTGTTTCGGGATGGAATGGATAAAATCAATAAAAGCTGTAAAGATAAATTCGGCACCGGGTTTATGCAGGCCAACCCTTCCCAGCGAAATGAACTTCTGGTAGCCATCGACCGTGAAAGTGCCGATTATCTGAAAAATAAAAAAAAGGAAGATCCAACGCACTATTTCCGCCTGATGAAAGAACTGACCCTGCTGGGTTATTTCACTTCTGAAGTAGGCGCCACGAAGGCCCTGAGATACATTGAGTCACCCGGACGTTATGATCCCTGCATCGACTATAAAAAAGGGGACAAGGCCTGGGCCATATAATTCAATACTTACAAAGAGCTGCTGTTGCAGCTCTTTCTGCTTTAAAATTTTTACAGTGAAACAACAGATTCATTTTCTTTTTGCACTGCTGCTCCTGATGTATGGATCAGATTTGTTTTCTCAGAACAAAGATGAACAAGCCATACTTGCTATACTCGACAATCAAACGAAGTCGTGGAACAAAGGAAACCTGGAGGAATTTATGCAGGGATACTGGAAACATGATTCATTGGTCTTTGTTGGAAAGAACGGTCTCACTTATGGCTTTGAAAATACAATGAACAATTACAAAAGGAACTATAGCGATACGGTTCAGATGGGAAAACTTCATTTCAAGATCCTGAAGACCGAGCGCCTCGCAACCGATATTTATTTTGTTATCGGAAAATGGTCTCTGCTCCGAAGCGTGGGAAATTTATCGGGGCATTACTCGCTGATCTTCCGGAAAATCAACGGGGTCTGGACAATCATTTCAGATCATAGTAGCTAAGGTTAAGTGCGGGTGCCAGAAGAAGCCGTTAAGAAAATTGAAATAGAGGGCAGTAATAATTTGATAATGTGATAATCATTGGTGTCCGGGTAATAAATTTCCATTCGCCCGAAACCTTTATCAATAGTGAATTGGGAGCAGTCATTGTAAATGAACCCTTCCACTTTTTTTTAGAAAAAAAGTGGAGCAAAAAAATCGGGCTCCGGAATAAATCCTAAAAATTGAAACTCCCGGCTAAATAAAAACAAGTC
>JAEZAY010000325.1 GCA_023427575.1 Bacteroidota bacterium
CAGCCGGTTCCTTATAACCCATATCATCCTGCGCAAAAACAGGTGCGGCAAAAACCAAAAACAGGTAAATTAACTTTCTCATAGTTCTAAACATTAAAATCCGACTGATTATATTATTGAAATGCCTTTAAATCACAACTTGTAAACCCGTACATAATCAATTTCCATTCGCTGTGGCCAGATATTTTCGTCAACTCCTTTTGATCCGCCCCAGTTGCCGCCTACCGCCAGATTCAGCAGCAGGTGAAAAGGCGAATTGAAGGGCCATACATCTTTTCCGGTTTTTTCGTTACTGAAATTATAATAGGTTTTTCCGTCAACCTGAACGCTGATGGAGTTTTCGCGCCATTCCATCGAATAGATATGAAAATTTTCCGAACAGTCGGGCACCTGGATGAAGGCTGTTTTCTGGGTACCGAGAATATGATTGTATTTTTCGGTATGAACAGAAGCATGAATGCGCCCCTGATCATAACCCACATGTTCCATAATATCGATCTCACCGTCTTCCGGCCAGTTTAAGGGCGTTGCAGAAGGCAGCATCCAGATGGCAGGCCATGTACCCAACCCTTTGGGCAGTTTTGCTCTCACTTCCACCCGAACATATTTCCAATCACCTTTTCCTTTTGTAACGAGACGGGCAGAGCTATAGTTATTGCCTTCAAAAGACTCTTTGATTGCTTCAATGATCAAATTCCCATTTTCAACTCTTGCATTTTCTTTCCGCGCGCGGGTATAATACTGAAGTTCGTTATTACCCCATCCATGACCGCCTACATCATAATTCCATTTTGTAGAATCCGGTAATCCGATGTAATTAAATTCATCGCTCCAGATAAGTTCCTGACCGGATTTTTGCAGACGCGGACCCCCGCATGCGGATACCAGAACCGCAATCAGCGCAAGCTTTGCAAACAATAATCTTTTCATCAGGGAAATTTTAGCTGTGAAAATAGGAAATAAGCCCTCACTGGCCGGTGACCGGAGATTAAAAATTAATTTTGCCGGCCATTAAATAGCCTTTATTTTTGCGCATTAATGAAAAACAGAAAACATATTCATCATCATCATAGCTTCCCCGTCTGGTAGGCCGGTTGTTGATGTTGTGTTCATTATAAAACATTCAGGGCTTACTTAAAAGTAGGCCCTTTTTATTTCCGGTCACTCTAAAAGGGACAAAAGCAGGCTCAGTAACATGAAACTAAAAATCGCTATTCAGAAATCAGGAAGGTTGTTTGAAGATTCGGTCCGGCTGTTAAAAGACTGCGGCATCGAGCTGAAAAATGGTTTGAACAAATTAAAAACGGAGGCGGAGAACTTTCCGCTGGAAGTTTATTTTTTACGCGACGACGATATTCCGCAATACGTGGAAGATGCGGTTGCCGATATTGGTATTGTAGGTGAAAATGTTTTACTGGAAAAAAACAAAACCGTGGAAACCGTTCAGAAACTCGGTTTTGGAAAATGTCGTTTATCCATTGCCGTTTCCCGTACCGATTCTTATTCCGGGGTTGAGTCACTGAACCGCAAACGGATCGCTACCAGCTATCCCTTGATTCTGAAACAATTTCTGGAAAGCAAAAACATAAACGCGGAAATCCATGAGATCAGCGGATCGGTGGAAATTGCACCTGGTATTGGCCTGGCCGATGCAGTGGTAGATCTGGTCAGCAGTGGTTCTACCTTATTTATGAACGGGCTGAAAGAAGTTGAGACGATTTTGCATTCCGAAGCCGTTCTCATTCGCAATTCTTCTTTAAACAAGGAACAGATGCAGATTCTCGAACGTTTGCTGTTCCGGATCCGCGCAGTGAGAAAAGCAAAAAACAATAAATACATTTTGCTGAATGCGCCCAACGATCAATTGCAGAAAATCATTTCCTTTTTGCCCGGTATGAAAAGTCCGACGGTTTTGCCTCTGGCCGAGCCTGGATGGAGCAGCGTACACAGTGTGTTAAATGAAAATGATTTCTGGGATATAATTGAAAAATTAAAAGAGGCAGGAGCTCAGGGGATTCTGGTTGTTCCAATTGAAAAAATGGTTATCTGATTGTAAACTTTCAATGATTATCAGGAATTACTTATGCAGATCTATCACAATCCGCCAAAGATAAGCTGGCCGGGCATTACAGCCCGACCGGTGATTGACCTTACCGAACTGGAAGCCACTGTTCAACATGTACTGGCTGAAGTAAAAAATTTGGGCGATGAAGCGGTTTTAAATTATACTGAACGCTTTGACGGGGTCAGGCTTCATTCACTATTAACAACGGATTCTGAAATCAAAGCCGCGGTCCAATCCCTCGATCTATCATTGAAACAAGCGATTTTGGTAGCGAAAGCGAATATAGAACGTTTTCATTCGCAGCAGTTGCCGGTTGATGAATCTGTTACAACAATGCCTGGCGTTAAATGCTGGCGAAAGGCCGTGGCAATCCAGAAAGTAGGCCTGTATATTCCCGGTGGCACCGCGCCTCTGTTTTCTACCATACTGATGCTGGGCATTCCGGCTACACTGGCAGGCTGTTCCGAGATCGTGCTTTGTACGCCTCCGGGAAGCGACGGCTCTCTTCATCCCGCTATCCTGTATACCTGCGATCTGATCGGAATCCGCACCATTGTAAAATCGGGCGGAATCCAGGCCATCGGCGCAATGAGTTTTGGGACCAAAACGGTTCCGAAAGTGGACAAGATTTTCGGCCCCGGCAACCAGTATGTAACGGCGGCCAAGCAAATGGTTCAGAAATATGGGACGGCCATCGATATGCCGGCGGGCCCCAGTGAGGTTGCGATTTTTGCCGATGGTACCGCAAATCCTGCTTTTGTGGCCGCGGATCTTCTGTCACAGGCTGAACATGGTGCCGATAGCCAGGTATTGCTGGTAACAACGGAAATCGGATTGATTGATAAAGTGCAGCAGGAAATTCAAAGGCAGCTACAGGAACTGCCCCGGAAATCGTTGGCTGCAAAAGCACTGGCCAACAGCAAAATGGTTTTAATGGATTCTGTGAATTCGGCTATGGACCTGTTGAACGATTACGCTCCGGAGCATTTGATTCTTGCCTGCGCCGATCTTAACCAGGTAGCTGATAAAGTAATTAATGCCGGATCGGTTTTTCTTGGCAACTATTCACCCGAATCGGCCGGCGATTATGCCTCAGGTACCAATCATACCCTGCCCACCAATGGAAATGCGAAAGCATATAGCGGGGTTAGTGTTGACAGCTTCATGAAAAAGATCACCTTCCAGCAGATCACCCGAGAAGGTTTGCAAAACATTGGCGCGGCAGTGGAGATCATGGCAGAAGCAGAAGGATTGATGGCTCATAAAAATGCCGTGACGATCCGGCTTGAAAACGAAAGGGAACAGCAATAAATCAATCAGAAAACAGCAAGAATAAATTTTATGTTTGATCTTAACCAGTTATTAAGGGATAATATCCGGAACCTGATACCTTATTCATCGGCCAGAGATGAATTTCAGGGTGAAGCATCCGTTTTCCTGGATGCCAATGAAAACAGTTTCGGTTCCCCGCTAACGAAATGGTATAACCGATATCCCGATCCCCTGCAATGGAAGGTAAAGGAAAAGCTTTCGGAGATAAAACAGGTTCCCGCAGAAAATATTTTTTTGGGCAATGGTAGCGATGAATGCATTGATCTTCTCATCCGCGCGTTTTGCGAACCGGGGAAAGACAATATCCTGATCTGCCCGCCCACCTATGGCATGTATGAAGTGAGCGCCAATATTAACGATGTGGCCTTGAAAAAAGTTCCCTTAACACCTGCCTTCCAACTCGACCTGCCCGGTATTGAATCGGCCATCGACGACAATACGAAAATTGTATTTTTATGCTCTCCGAATAATCCAACGGGTAATTCACTCGACCGGGATGATGTTGAAATTCTGTTGAACAACTATTGGGGGATTGTGGTGATAGATGAAGCCTATATCAACTTCTCGGGCTTCAGGTCCTTCATTCAGGAGCTGAAAGAATACCCCAATCTCGTGATCATGCAAACCATGTCGAAGGCCTGGGGACTTGCAGCACTGCGTTTGGGAATGGCATTTGCGGGCCGGGAAATAATTGATGTGCTGAACAAAGTAAAGCCGCCCTACAATATAAATCAGGCAACGCAGGAATTGGTGTTAAAAGCACTCGACAATATTGATCAGGTGAACAGTATGATTATTGAAATTGTAAACAACCGGCGTTTGCTGGAAGAACAGTTGAGTGAGCTGAGCATGGTTCGGCAGATATATCCTTCCGATGCGAACTTTCTGTTGGTTAAGGTAGATGATGCGCGTGGCCTTTACCGTTATCTGATCGAAAAAGGGATCGTGGTACGCGATCGAAGCAATGTACAACTATGCGAAGGATGTTTGAGGATTACAGTGGGAACAAGCGCTGAAAACGAAAAACTGCTGCAATCCATGCAGGCATTTGGATCATTGGTGTCCGGGTAAAATGTATTCAATGGGCATCGGAAGAAATCCGTTAGGAAAATTGAAACGAACGGCAGTGATAATGTGCTAATGTGGAAATGTGATAATTTGATAATGTGATAATGTGCGAATTTGCAAAATGGAACGGACGGCGTAAAATAAAACAAGTCACAGCTAAAGATTATAACTGTCCGGATTTGAATTTGCACATTAGCACATTCCCTTATGCCGGGCGTTTCAATTTTTAGGATTTATTCCGCAGCCCGATTTTTTTGCGCCCCTTTTTTCTAAAAAAAAGT
>JAEZAY010000380.1 GCA_023427575.1 Bacteroidota bacterium
GATGATAGGAGCCATTATGCGAATTAAGAAACGCCTCGGCGGACTGGAAACAAAAACGGCCGTAAACTGTCTTATTGAAGGCAATACGCCGGGTTGTTTCGAAGTACTGCTGAAGTATTATGATAAACTTTACCTGCGGGCTTTAAACTCCCGAACTGGTCTTGATAAACAAATGAAGAGAATTGTCACTGAAGATCTGAATCCCGGAATCAATGCCCGGAAATTATTAAACGAACTAATAAAAACTGCTGAACCACGATAATATGGAAACAGAAAACATCCGACTTACGCAGTATTCTCATGGCGCCGGCTGCGGCTGTAAAATTTCACCGCAGGTACTGGAAGAAATTTTAGCGGGGGGCTTCACGATGCCCGATTCCAGGAACCTGCTGGTAGGAAATAATACCAAAGACGATGCTGCCGTTTATGATCTTCAAAACGGCCAGGCGCTGATTTCTACCACCGATTTTTTTATGCCTATTGTTGATGACCCCTTTATTTTTGGAAAGATCGCCGCCGCAAATTCTATCAGTGATGTATATGCGATGGGCGGAAGGCCGCTGATGGCAATTGCCATTCTGGGCTGGCCTATCAACAAACTCCCCGCTTCCGTAGCCTCCCGTGTAATTGAAGGTGGTAAACAGATTTGCAGCGAAGCCGGCATCCCTCTTGCCGGAGGTCATAGCATCGATGCGCCGGAGCCGATTTTCGGGCTGGCGGTTTCCGGTCTGGTTTCCATCGAAAATCTGAAACGCAACAATACAGCGCTTCCCGGAGACTATATCTTTATAACAAAACCGCTTGGAGTGGGAATGCTTACAACGGCCGAAAAAAGAAACCGGCTGCCTGAAAAGGATAAAGCTCTGGCCGCAAATCAAATGGTTGTGCTGAACAGCATTGGGGAGAAACTGGCGGGAATTCCCGATGTTACAGCAATGACTGATGTTACAGGCTTCGGCTTGGGAGGTCACCTGACCGAAATGGCGGAAGGCAGCCGAACAACGGCGAAACTGGAATGGAGATCGGTTCCATTGATTACTGATCTGGCTTACTATGTACAAAATCAGATTTACCCGGACGGAACAAAACGTAACTGGGCAAGCTATTCACACAAGATCGAACTGGCAAACGATCCGGAAATTGCAAGCGCAATGACCATCCTGCCCGATCCACAAACCAACGGCGGAATTCTTTTTACAGTAAAAGAAAAAGGATTGGATGAAGTAAAACAAATACTGCAATCGAACGGGTTGTCGGCATTTACAAAACATATCGGCAGAATGGAGGAATGGTCGGGAAAAGCGGTTATGGTTTTCTGATAGTATGGTTCACATAACAACAGAATTCCAGAACGGTTTGAAGCCAAAACCACATTATTATGCTATATATTCCGGGATAGCAACTTCTTTACTTTGTTTACTATCAAAGAAAGTAGACAATGTCGCTTATTACATTCAGGACCAGTGAAAAAACCCGCTCTGTTTTAACATATTTAGCCTTGATTACGGTGACTATGATCACTTTTGTGTCGGGAAATCTGCTGGCTGAAAACGGCGCCGAGATCCGGCTTTTCGGATGGGATGCATTGATGGTGGTACTACTGGGTTTTGTAATGATAGGCTTTCAGAAAGAAGCAGGGTTTCCGGAATTACTCGAAAGAAGCATTTCATCCACACATCGGTTCTTTATTCCTTTCCTGACCGGCTTTCTGTATGCAGCCGCTGATATGATTGTGAATAGCTGGATACCTAAAACGGAACCACTTAAAATACCCGCGGTACAGCCCTTCGGTTATACATTACTATATTATGCATCCGGGGCAATGTATTTCGAAATTGTAAACCGGCTGCTCACCATGACCCTTGTTTTGTATTTGGTGAACAGATGTTTGTCGGAACGATATCATAACCTGGCATTCTGGATGCTCGCTATACTGATTTCACTGTATCTTTCATTGCAGACTTTATCAGAGTTTTCGCTGTGGATTTCATTGTATGGACTTATTGCCGGTTTCAGCATGAACCTGTTGCAGGCGCTGTATTATAAAAAAGCCGGTTTTCTGGCTTCACTGTCTGTTCAGTTCGGCCATTATTTCTTATGGCATTTCCTTGCGGGTATTTATAACCGGATCTTTTAATAACTCACCAGAGATCTATTCAGGAGCCGGCAATAGCGTCAATTTTTTTCGAAAGCTTCCGGTCTTTATCCGTTACCGTATTTCCGGCATCATGCGTTGATAAGCGGATTTCTACCCGATTCCAGACATTCGTCCAGTTGGGATGGTGGTTCATCTTTTCAGCTTCCATTGCCACCCGGGTCATAAATGCAAAAGCTTCCGCGAAGTCGGCAAATTCGAAACGGCGGTATAAAGCATTGTCTTTTTCTTCCCACATAACCGATGATTTAATGCGAAGGCAATAGGGTATTGTCTGCGCTGTTAAAAAATAAGATGCCCTTTATTGCGGATCATTGAATACTTTAGTTCGGTAGCCAGCTGAACTCCATTTATCTCCCGGATCGCTGCAATCAGTTCAAACATTAGTTCATCGGTCACAATATCCCCTTTCATTAGCCAGAGAAAGTCGAGATGTTTGAACTCCGGCAAGAGATATTCACCATCATGCTGGTTGTTATACAGGTAATGAATCAGTGAGCGGTTCGGCTCGCGGTATTCGTACACGGCGAAATAATATTGCCTTTGTTTTTTGCTGAGCTGGATCTCAATCTCGTTATTGTTCCGGAAGTCGAGACGAAGCATTTGATTGAGCTGCCAGCATAACTGATAGTCCTTCACCGGAGCAACAATTCCGAGGAGCCGGCTTTCATCAAAAAAGCTTTCAGCCAAATGTTCAACATCCAGTTTTAACTTCATAGCAGGTTGGTTGCAAATCTAATCCCGGTTAATAAGTCTTATCAAAACTGAATTTCCGCTTCCAGTTCTTCATCGCCTCTTTTATAAATCAATTTTGTGGAATCTCCTTTTTTAAATTTAGCGAGGGCCTGCATATAGTTTTCCATAGAATTTATGGAATGATCGCCCAGCTTTGTAATGATATCGCCCTGCTTGATCCCGGCTTTTTCGGCTATTCTGCCGGCACTCACTCCATCTACCCGTACTCCCGCTCCCGAATACGTGTAATCGGGCATTATGCCCAGGCTAACAGTAAACCTCGCCGTGGTGCCCATTTGCTGTTCGCGGGTTTTTTGAAATGCAAGCTGCCCCAGTCCGCTGGTTTTATCAAGCAGGCTGGCTATATATTTCACAATAAACAATTGCCCGGTATAGTTTATTTTATCGGCATCATCTGTCGGCTTGTGATAATCAGTATGTAATCCGGTAAAGAAGAATAAAACCGGTTTATCCTTTCTGTAGAATGAAGTATGATCGCTTGGGCCGGTTCCACTGGAATCATATTTTATTGTAAAATATTTTCCCTCTTTCAGCGAAGGCAGCAATTCGCCCCATGTGGAAGAAGTTCCATAACCTCCAACAGTAAGCGATTTTTGCTCGTTCAGCCTTCCGATCATATCCATATTAATCATATAGCTGACTGAATTCAGGTCGATGGTTGGATTTTCTGTAAAATATTTTGAACCGTTCAAGCCAAGCTCTTCGCCGGAAAAAGCAATAAAAAGGTAATTGCTTTGTTTGTTTTTGGATTTGGATTGCATCCGGGCCAGCTCAATCAGGGCGGCGATCCCGCTGGCATTATCATCGGCCCCGTTATGAATTTCTTTAATGCCGTTGCGGATCATCGAGTTGCCATCTTCACCATAACCAAGATGATCGTAATGAGCGCCTAACACTATGGTGGTAGCGGCTCCATTATCAAGGTATCCAATAACATTATTTCCTTTTCGCTCTTTATTACTGATTTCCGATTTCAATTTTATATCCAGTATGGCGGATTCATCGGGAATATATTTCCGTTTGGCATCGGCGCGCAGATACATAACCGGAATGCTGGCAGGTTCAGATCGGTCGCGCGCCATAAAAGCTAAGCTGTCGGCCCGGTTACCGCTATTGTAAACGATCAGTGCCGTAGCGCCTTTTTCACCTGCCGTATTCGCCATCATTCGGATTCCTTCATAAAGGTCAAAATGTGGATTATTGCTGTTTTCCTCCAGGATATCTTTCAGATCCCGAAACCAGGGTACAGCTTTTTCGGGCAATACCATTGCCACCGCCGCTTCAGTGCTTTTATTGGCGCTGAAGCTAAATGGAAAATATTCCTGATCAAGTTTAAGATCATGGCTGTTTATAATGAGATGAGTGCCCGGATTAATTTTTTTCCCGTCATAGATATCAAAAGCCTGAAACCAGCCATCCGATCCTTTTGGTTGCAATCCCGCGTTTTTAAACTGTTCGCTGATATAGTCCATCGCCAGCTTCTCGCCAGCCGTGCCAGCCCTTCTGCCTTCCAGCTTATCATCCGCCAGAAAGCTAACATGAGCGCGAAGCTGGCTGGCCAGGTTTCGGTCGGCTTTTTTCAGGCGCTGGGCAAACGATTGGGATCCTGAAATAACAATCAGTAAAACGATAGTGAAAATCCGGTTCATGAGGTTAATTTATTAACGATTCTGAGTTGCAAAGTTAAATCCGGCAAAGGCCGTACCAAGGGTTGTTAAAAAAATTAATTCGCATAAGTTCCGCCGGAGACCGTTTCGGCTCTGTCTGAAAT
>JAEZAY010000387.1 GCA_023427575.1 Bacteroidota bacterium
CCACCGTTTTCCCGCTTAGCTACGAAGAGATAACCGAACTCTTTGCAGCGGTGGTTCCCTTTACCTATGAACTGGTATATTCTTCCGCTTTTTTCGACGAGCGGGTGCAACGCGACGAAAACGGGAAGATCATATTGCCCGGTCCGGAAATGGAGGAAAAACTGCAGGATCAGAAAAAAGTCACGGCTTTGCAATTGGTTCTGAAAAAAATCTACGGTTTAGACCTGCCCTGGCAAACCGGATCCGTGCACCCCTATCCAAAAGATGAAAAAGGCGGCGAGGGTTTTTTTGAAGTTCGCTTCGACTGCCGGTTCGTGGATCTGATACCAATGGGAGAGCTGCCGGAAATGCCCACTGGATTCCGGGATCAGGTGGTAAGGGTTTCCGATATAGCAAACAATCCGGAAGTAATGGACTGGTTTCCCCTGGAAAAAGTGCTGTTTGAAGGATTTTCGATTGTCGAAATCAGTGATGTTACGGAACGAGAAGTGCTGAACGAAATAAAGAATCATTTGCTGCAGGCGGAATCGGTAAACGATACGAATCTCCTGGAAGAGCTCCGCGATCAGGTGGGCAAATTAATGAGCGGATTTCAAATCGGAATCACGCCTTTTTTCAACGTAAATAATCATCCGGTTTATCCCAGCTCACAATATTCAGCCAGTATTTTACTAAAGGGATCTGAAAGCGAAGCAGAACGAATTCAGGCTGCAGATCGGATCAGGGAATTATTCCGGGAATCGAAAACGCCTTTACTGACGCCGGATCTGGAAAAAAGCTCCACACTTCAAAATGATTTACTCGAAGCCCTGAAAAACAGGGGCTGGAATGGATTGATCATCTACCCCATATTTATAAACAATCAATTGACAGGTACGCTGGAAATCGGTTCCGAAAAGCCGAACTTGCTTAATAAACGCCATTTGGTAAAGCTGGAGCCGGTACTGCCGCTTTTTGAACTGGCCATTAAGAAATCCGGGGAAATGGTAGATGCCGGAATTAACCGCATCATTAAGGAACAATTTACGGCCATCCAGTCGCCGGTGGAATGGCGTTTCATCCAGGCGGCATCAGCCTACCTCGATAAAATACTGGAGGAAGCCCGCAAGATTGAAACCATTGTGTTTAAGGATGTATATCCTTTATATGGCGCGATCGATGTACGGAATTCATCCACCGAGCGGAATGCGGCCATTCAGAAAGATATGCTGGATCAGCTTTCAACGGCCGCCGCCATCATTGAAAAAGCGCAGTCGAATTCAAGTCTTCCTTTATTAAAGGAAATTGGCTATCGCCTTAAAAAATACATCCACTCGGTTTCTAATATTGTGCTTTCCGATGAAGAAGTTTCTATCAATTATTTCCTCAAAAAAGAAGTGGTGGATCTGTTCTCGCATCTGGGGGAAACGATTCCGGCGGTAAGAGAAGAGATCAGGGAATATTTTAGCAGAATAGACGAGAAGGTCGAGATGGTGTATAATCATCGCAAAAAATTTGACGAAAGCATCACGCTCCTAAATCACAGTCTGGCCAGGTTCATGGACCTCCAGCAGCTGGAAGCCCAGAAGATCTATCCGCATTACTTTGAGCGCTTTGTTACCGATGGCGTTGATTACAATATTTACATTGGCCAGTCGATTGCGCCTGGGCAGGATTTTAATCCTTTCTACCTTAAAAACGTAAAGATCTGGCAGATGTCAACGCTCGCGAAAGCGGCCCAGATTGCCGCCAATCTTGAAACAAAACTATCCCTGCCTTTAAAAACAACGCAGTTAATACTGGCACATAGCAAGCCGATTTCCATCAGCTTCCGACCTGCCGAACGTAAGTTCGATGTGGATGGAGCTTACAATATCCGGTACGAGATCATTAAAAAAAGAATCGATAAAGTGCGGATCAGAGATACGGAAGAAAGGCTGACAAAGCCAGGATTTTTGGCCATCGTTTATACAGAACCGGGAGAGGCACAGGAATACTGTTCTTACATCGAGTTTCTGCAATCGGAGGAATTATTAAAAGGCGAGATTGAATGGCTGGAGCTGGAAGAGCTGCAAGGCGTTGCCGGCCTGAAAGCACTCCGGGTACAGATTGCCGAACCAAAAGATCAGCAAAATACGGCACTACATACCGATGAAATTATTAAGTCGGTGGATATGGAATCAGAATCCGAGCGGTTGCGATAATTTTTTTTACTAATTATTTTAATCAGGCAGTTGAATGATGGTTCGGCTGCCTGATTAAAACATTTTTATATCGTCACATCATTGGTGTCCGGGTAAAATGTATTCCCCTGGACCTCGGGATGATAATGTGCTAATGTGCCAATGTGCCAATGTGATAATTTGATATTGTGATAATCATTGGTGTCCGGGTAAAATGTATTGCCCCGGGCCTCGGAAGAAATCCGTTAAGAAAATTGAAACGGACGGCGTAAAATAAAAACAGTTGTTACCGAAGCTCGGAAATGTTCTGTAGCCCGTAAGTCCTACCACTGCTGGGTTATATTCTTTCGCTGTGACTTGTTTTTATTTAGCCGGAAGTTTCAATTTTTAGGATTTATTCCGGAGCCCGATTTTTTTGCACCACTTTTTTTCTAAAAAAAAGTGGAAGGGGTCATTTACCATGACTGCTCGTAACTACTGTTGATACAGGTTTCAGGTAAATTG
>JAEZAY010000418.1 GCA_023427575.1 Bacteroidota bacterium
TATTTTATATTCAATCATATGCCTCAAAAGATTTTATTAGTAGACGACCGGGAGGACAATCTTCTTTCGATAGAATCGATCCTTGATGCTGATGGATATACCATTGTGAAAGCGAACTCGGGCAATCAGGCACTGAAGATTCTGCTTACGCAGTTTGATTTTGCTCTTATCCTGATGGATGTTAAAATGCCGAACCTGAATGGATTTGAAACAGCTTCGCTGATCTATGAAAGGGAGAAACTCAAACATATTCCGATCATTTTCATTACGGCTAACCATTATGGTGAGGAGAACGTTTTTAAAGGCTACCGCTCCGGGGCGGTCGACTATATCTATAAGCCGGTCAACCCCGATTTACTCCGGGCTAAAGTGAGCGTTTTTATAGATCTGTACCGCAAAAACCACCGGCTGGTAGTTCAGGAGCAAAGATTGGTTTCCATTAACCGGAGCCTGGAACTGGAGATCAATGAACGAAAGGCTTCGGAAGAAAAGATCCGCGACCTGAATACGCAATTGCTGGAAAATATCTCCAGGCTTGAATCGGTGAACAAGGAACTGGACCGCTTTGCATTCATGGCTTCGCACGATCTGCAGGAACCACTGCGTAAAATCAGGCTCTTCAGCGACCGGCTTTTTATGAAATATGGAGAAACCATTGATGAAGAGGGCCTCATGTTCATCAAAAGGATCCAGAGCGCCGGTGAACGCATGGAAAACCTGATAAGGGATATACTTACGTTTTCCAAGATAACGGTTGAAAAAGATCCGTTCGTACCCACCGACCTGAATTCGATTCTGGAAGAGGTGCTGAACGAATTGAAAGAGGATCTAAAATCAAAGAATGCGGAAATTGCTTCTGAGTCGCTGCCAACAATTTCGGTAAATCCGGGACTTATCCGTCCGCTTTTCTATAATCTGATCAATAACGCATTGAAGTATTCCAAAAAAGATCTTCCGCCATCCATCCGGATAAAGACGGATCTGACCGGATATAAATTGAATTCCGAAAGCCCGGCGCCGGATCAGAAGTATTGCCGGATCGTATTTGAAGACAATGGAATCGGGTTTAATCAAAAATACGCGGAACAAATTTTCGGGATGTTCAAAAGACTGCACCGCCAATCGGAATTTGAGGGAACCGGAATCGGGCTCGCATTATGCAAGCGAATTGTAGAAGAACATAACGGATATATAACAGCGCTGAGCCGCGAAAATGAAGGTTCTTCCTTTATTGTAACCCTGCCCTACTCCCAGGCTTCGACAGAAAAACAAACGGATCAGTTATAATTACTGTACGCTTACCTGCTTGCTGCCCCTTCTTTCAACGACTGTTTTCCGCTGGCGTTTTACAGTGGATTTTTCAGCACGCAAGCGGTTCAGTTCCAGCTTTAATTCTGCATTTTCTCTGCGCAAATCCTGGATATCGCTTTCCTGTTTTTCAAGCTTCTGGATCACGGTTTCCAGGCGTAGGGAAATCGAAGTATCGGAAGCGGTTTCCCGCATTGGCTGAGCCCAAACACCCACTGCACAGATTCCAAACACCATCAGTAGTAATTGTTTTTTCATGGCACAAAGGTAAACAATGCCCTGAAACCTGAGTTCCAAATGGCATTATTTAAACTTTTATAACAGAATCGCCACATTCAGTTTTTTAGTATCTTACAGGAAACGATTGTTAACCAAAATGGACTCTAATGAAAAAAGTAGTTGACGTTCTTTCAAGAAAAGGTAAAAATGTAACTTCCGTTTCTCCTGAAACATCGGTACTGGATGCTTTACGGTTGATGGCCGAACAAAATATCGGTTCGGTGATAGTTGCTGAGAATAGCGAATATCGTGGGATTATGACCGAAAGAGATTATTCCCGAAAAGTTGTTCTTAAAGGAAAATCTTCCACCGATACCACCGTTTCTGAAATAATGTCGAACGACTTTCCCAGAGTTACTCCCAATGATACCATTGAATACTGCATGCAACTGATGTCGGACAATAATATCCGGTATCTGCCCGTGTTTGATGAAGACCGGATGACGGGAATTATTTCTATCAATGATGTGGTAAAAGAAACCATCCTGTTGCAGCAGGAAACCATTTCGCAGCTTAAAGATTATTTACACGCCAGCATGTAAACTTTTAATTTGTTGCAGAAATGGACTGATCCGTTTCTGCAACATTATTTCTTATCATTTACGAAGCTTCTTTTTCTTCCACTGCCACCAGGTCAGCAATTTCTACTGTTATCGGAATCAGCCCCAGCTGCACAACCGCTTTTTTACCTTTGATCTCCCGCACTTCTCCCACCTGATGATTTTTTTTCATTAGCACTTTTTGTCCGATCCGGATTTCCCCACCCACCTCATTGTATTTTAAATCCACTTTCTTTTTATTTCTGGCTACCGACTGGTCCTTCTGCTGTTTGAACAAAAGGGCCTGCAATTGGCGGATCAATTCGTTTTTGTTCTCCTGATTTTCGGCTTTGCGGTAATCAAGGATAACCTGCCGTAGTTTGCGCTCCATATCGCGCAGATATACGATCCTTTCTTCCGTTATCTTGTTCTGGTGTTTCAGAAGTTCAACCTGTTGCCGGTGTTTCTCCTTGCTGATATAGGTTTCCATTTCCTTTTTCAGCTTTTCATTTTCTTTAATCAGCTTATTCAACTCACGCTTTTCCCGGTCAATAACCTGAAGATCCTGTTCGGTTCGGTTTAATAATTTATCCAGCAGAAAATGATCTTCATTCACCAGTTTTTTCGCCCGCTCTACCAGCCGGGGATCCAGGCCGATCCGTTCGGCAATAGAAAATGTATAGGAGCTGCCGGGTTTTCCAATGATGAGTTTATACATCGGCAATAAATTCTTTTCATCAAAAGCCATTGCTCCGTTAATAATTCCCGGGGTTTTGTTGGCCATTACCTTTAGATTCAGGTAATGAGTAGTGACTATTCCAAAGGAATGTTTCTTTACCATTTCCTCCATAATCACCTCCGCAAAAGCGCCGCCCAGGTTTGGATCGCTGCCACTTCCCAGCTCATCGATAAAAAACAGGGTTTTCCCATTCGCATTTTCCATGAAATATTTCATATTCAATAAATGGGAGCTGTAAGTGCTGAGCTCAAATTCCAGGCTTTGCGTATCGCCGATATGAATCATAACCTGCTTGAATATCCCCATCTGCGAATCGGGATGGGCAGGTACCAGCAAGCCCGATTGAAGCATCAACTGTAACAATCCCACCGTTTTCATGGTAACGGTTTTGCCCCCGGCATTGGGGCCTGAGATCAATAAAATCCGGTTTTTTTCATCCAGTTTTATATTCACCGGATAAGTGGGTTTATCCAGTTTTTTGTTATAGAGAAATAACAAGGGATGGGAAGCATTGATCAGGTGCACATAGGCCCGGTCTTTTATCTGGGGGTACGCACCGTTTATATCGATGGCAAATCGCGCTTTGGCGCGAATAAAATCGTATTCACCCAGAATATTATGCCAGTTTAAAAGCAGGGCGCTATGCACGGAAAGCTGTTTTGTCAGTTCGCGAAGCAAACGGTACACTTCCCTCGATTCCTCGTGTTCCAGCGCGAACACCTCGTTGTTCATTTCGATGGTTTCTTCGGGCTCAACGAAAGCGGTTTTGCGGGTATCGCTTTCACCATGTAAAATTCCCTTCACCTGGCGTTTGTGTTCAGCGAACAATGCCACCACTCTTCTGCCGTTTAAGAAAGCTTCTTCAATATCGGCTACATAACCCGACTTACTGAGTTTCTGCAGGATCCGGTCGAATGCCCTTCGGAGTTCGCCACGGCGCTTATAGAGGCTGAGGCGGATCCGGGAAAGTTCATCCGAAGCCTGGTCTTTAACCTGACCCGATTCATCCAGAACCTGATCGATCAGGCGGATCACCTCTTTTTCATAATGTGAATCTTTCAACACCCGGAATAAGGCGGAATAGGTTTCTGCACGCTCGGTATCAAACCAGCGAAACATTTTCTGGATGCTTTCGGCCAGTTTGCGTATTTGCAAAAACTGCTCGCCGGTAAGTACGGCACCCGGAATTGAGAGCAGTTTCAATTCTTTGGCCAGATTCAGAATATAATCGTTGGGAAAATACTGACCCCCTTCGGTAAGCTGTTTAAACTCTTCGGTTTGCTTTAATTCGAGCTCGATAAATTCAATCCGCGTATGGATTCGCAGGGAGGCCGCTTTTTCGCGGGCGTATTCCGTTTGACAATGCCCCGTAACCAGGGTTTTGATTTTATCAAATTCCAACTGCACCAATGCCGACTCGGGGAAATACCTGATCATGTATTCTCTGTTAAAAAAGGACGTAAAGATGAGGAATTACCATTTAAAGTCAAACAGTATCTGAAGGCCTCGCCGCATAGTTTCCGGTTTCCTGCAAAGAAGGACAAGGAAACCCAAAAACCGGAAGCGAACCCTGACTTCAGGCTCGCGACTCGGCTCCGAACTCCGAACCAATCATTTCCCGGCTCTGGTAACAACTGTTTTT
>JAEZAY010000527.1 GCA_023427575.1 Bacteroidota bacterium
CCTCCGCTGTTTTTGCAGGCGAAACTTCTTTCCGCTCCTGCGGAACATGCTCATGACCGGGTTTTTTCTCCCCGCATGAAATCAAAAAAAGGAAGAATCCGGCAATTACGATCTTTTTCATTTTATACATTTTAATTCGGTTATTCATTGTTGTTAGGGCGCTTATTTTAATGAACATGTTTGCCTTTTTTCAGCAGGTACTCACTGTATAACAGGTAGGCCCCGCTAACCACCACGTTTTCGCCTTCATCGATGCCATCGAGAATTTCGACCTTCCCGGCGTCCTGAACGCCGGCACGAACGATCCGCGGCTCAAAGGTTCCATCTTCTGTTTCAATCCACACATGTGAACCCGCTGCTTCATGAATCACTGCATTGGCGGGAACGGAAATCGTTTCTGATCCGGTACTAACGGGAAGGAATACCCGGGCCTGCATGCCGGGCTGGAATAAGCCTCCGGCATTTTTTATCGTACCGCGGATTGTCAGCAGGTGGCTGGCCGACTGCAGAGCGGGTGAAATAAAATCTATCTTCATTTTTACCGGCTTATTCTCAAAACCCACAATAATCACATCCAAAACCCTGCCTTTGGCAATATGCTCCATATCGGCAGGATGAAGATCACCTTCCACCCAGAGATCTGAATATTTTTCCACCCGCATAATCGATCCCCCTTCCGCTACATACTGACCTTCGGCTACCATTAATTCGGCAACCAGTCCATCGGCCGTGGACGCGTATTGAACCAGCGGACTGGTTTTTTTCTCTGTTTTAATCCGGTTTATCTGCGCTCTTGACTGCCCATAAAGAGCCAGCTTTTTTTCCGCGGCCTGCAGGATTTCCGCAAATCGTTCATTTTCAGGAAAAGCCTTTGACTGCTCGGAAGCAATGATCAATTCCTGCTGCAGGGCAGCCAGCTCTTCGGAGTAGATTTCGTACAAAACCTGGCCGCTCCGAACCTCCACCCCCGTTTCTTTCACCCATAATCTTTCAATCCGACCTCCTACCCTGGCGGAAACATATTCGGTGGATTCCGGATTCGTAATTATGCGTCCTTTGATTTCTTTTCCGGAAGAAAAAGCACCGGCACCCGCCTGGATCACCGAGATATTTGCCAGTGCCTGCTGCGTTGAACTCAGCGTTAAAAAGTCATTGGCTTCCGAACGGTCAAATAAAACCAGGTCCATAGCGCAAATGGGACAGGTGCCCATTTTTTTCTGGATGATTTGCGGATGCATCGGACAGGTATAAGTTCGGGAATCGGCCACCGCATCATCGCCGCCGGTGGAATGATCTTCTTTGCAGGAGGGTAGGAACAAAATGATCCATCCTGAAATCATGATTACCTTAAGTAAATTTTTCATTTGTTTCCTGATTAATATCCAACAATGATTTTTTGTTTCAGTTCCCGGCTTCTTTATCCATACCGGTAACAAATGTTTCCCGGTCGTTTAGGAAAGCCGCATTGGAAGCAATTTCCCAATCGCCGATCTCATCCAGAACCTGCACCCTGCCTTCAGCAATGATCCCGGTTTTCACCAGAACCGGCAGAAAGGCATTTCCTTCCTTTCTAAATACAACCGTACCAGTGCCCTGCCGGCGAACAGCGCCCAGTGGCACCCACCAGCCCTTTGTTTGTACCACCGGAATATTTGCCGTTAATAACTGACCTGCCCTGAGCTTATCATGATTAAGATAAACGCGTACAAGCGTAAAGTTTTCACCGGGCCGCTGTATGGGCTGAATCAGTCCGATTTGTCCTGAATAAACATGTTCGTGGTGAGACTGAAGACTGAAAATCAAATTCTGGCCCTTTTTGACTTCACCAGCCATAAGCGCGGGTATTGAAAATTCAGCCACCATGGCATCGGCACGGTAGATCCTGAAAATCGGTTGTCCGGCACTGATATATTGTCCTTTGCGGATCAATACGGGAGTATTTGTGGTTTGAACAGTAGTGGCCGCAGGGGGTTTTGTTTCCCCGCCCATGCCATCCATTGCAGAACCCCCATTAGCGGCTGGAGCTTTTACCACGGGAGCTGCTGCATCCGGGTTGGTAGTTTCGAGGATATACCCCGAAACCGGACTGTAAACCGGCAAACTATAATCCGGCTTTCCGGTTCGTATCAGCTGATCGACCTGGGCATTCGTCATACCGAGCAGGTATAAGCGCTGTTTTGCCGGTTCCAGAAGTTTCAGATCGCTTTTATTCTTAACTACAAACAAAAGTTCACGCTGGGCCGCCACCAGGTCGGGGGAGTAAATCTCCATCAACTTTTCACCTTTTTTTACGGGCTGAAAATTGTAGCTGATGTTCAGCTTTTCAATTCTCCCGGAAATCCGGGATGAAATCACTGAATTACGGCGCATATCATAAGTGATTACCCCCTGGACGGGAACAGAAAAAATCCGCGCTCCTGATTCAGGCTTTATTGCTGCCACCGACGATACAATGCGGCTGGAAGAGGTTTGAAGAAGATCGCGCAGGCTGCTGTCAAGATCCAGTTCATGCCCATGCGTGGTTTGAACCAGATCCATCTTGCATATAGGGCAGGTACCCGGATCTTCCTGCCGGATCTCGGGATGCATGGGACAAATATATTCCACCTGCGTGGCCTGAACCTGTTTGTCATTAGCCTGATCGGCACCGGATTTACAGGCGCCGGTAAAAAGTAAAAGCAGGAGAATTATCCTACCTGTATAATTCTTTTTCATAGTCAACAATCATTGTATAAAGTTTCAGTTTTTCGTCCAGGAGATCTGCCTCCATCATATACACCGTTTCCCAGGCCCGGATCAGATCCGAGAGCTGTAATTTGTTTTCCTGGTACCGGATAAAAGCCGCGTCAAAGGAATTTTGAAGGGCCGGGATTACTTTTTCATCCAGCCCTTTTATGCGTTCCTGCATGGTAAGGATGGCGTTCTGCATTCCATAGAGCATGCCGCGGGTTTCCTGCAACATGGCCGATCTTTCTGTTTCCATGGCACGAATATTCAGGTCCATGGCCCTGATCCCGGATTTGTACATTTTGGAAGCCCAGGGCGCGATCGGAATGGAGATCATCCCCATGATCGAGTTCATTTGCGGCATTGACCGGTCTAACGGGTACATATGATCGAAGCGCACTTTAAAATCCGGTTTTTTTTCCAACTGCATCGCGGTTATGTTCAATTGCATCGAACGAATGGATTCATTCATCTGCAGAATATCCTTACGGGTATTGGCAAGTTCAGCGGTATCGATCAGGGCCATCGGAACAAATTCCGGTTCAATGGCAGTATCGATATGAAAAGCGGTGTTGCCGGGATTGTTCATCAGGCTGTTCAGTCCGGCCCGGGCCATTCGAATTTCTCCCTCCTGCATTCGTTTCATATTCCGGTTCTTTTCGATCTCGGCCTCGGCCAGGTAAATAGTGCTTAGCTGGGATTGATTGTATGGGAATCGAACCGATTCAATTTTCTTCATCATCTGCAGCAGCTCTTCATTCCTGTTTAGCAATACCATCTTTTTGGCCGCAATCAGCCATTTATTGTACAAGGATTTTGCCTCTGAACGAAGCTCGTTGTAAACAATTTCCTGTCCGGCATTCACAACATTCGCCTGCGATTCAATAAAGTTCTTCCTGGCCCTGATCCGGGCGCGATTGGGGATCTCCTGTTCCAGGGTAAGCATTAACTGCCCTTTATCGCGGTGATCCATCACTTTTTTGAAGGGGTAAGGCGTCATGAAAGTTCCTGCTCCAACCATGGGTGCCATCCACGCCGTAGCTGCTTCGGCACTGTGTTTATAGGATTCAGCTTTCAAACTCTGCGACTGCAGCTGCAGATTGTTTTGCCGGATCCTGTCCAGAATACCTTTGATATCAAGAACCGCGGTATCCTGGGCCATAAGGGCCGGGGGCAGAAGCAAAAGAAGCAGCAGGTATTTAATGATGTGTTTCATGAATTTCCAGTTTTCCGTATTTTCTTAATTCATATTCTTTAGTCATTAGAAATATCAGAGGCGTAACCAGCAGAATATGGGTGGATGAAGTCAGAACGCCGCCAATCATGGGCAGCACGATCGGCTTCATTACGTCCATGCCCACACCGGTTGCCCATAAAATAGGCACCAGCCCAAACAGCGAAACGCAAACGGTCATCAGCTTTGGTCTTAATCTTTTTGCCGCGCCATGAATCACATATTCATGCAGATCGGCTTTTGTAATGGTTGCGCTGGAATTGCCTTTCGCCTTTACCAGTTGAGCCATGGCATCGTTGAGATAGATTACCATCACAATACCCGTTTCCACGGCAATTCCAAACAGCGCGATAAAACCTACGGCAACCGCTACAGAAAGATTGACACCCCAGAAATAAATAATATATGCTCCGCCGATCAATGCAAAAGGCACGGTAATCAGGCTCAGGAACGCTTCCCTTACGGAACGAAATGCGAAATAGAGTGAGAAGAATATGATCAGCAGCACAACCGGCGCGATCCATAACAGCGTTTTCTGACCCCGGATAAGATTTTCGTACTGGCCGCTCCATTCAATAAAATAACCTTCCGGAATTAATCCTGCATTGCTGCTGATCTTATCAATAGCCTCCTGCACCGTACTGCCCAGATCGCGGTCGCGGATATTAAACATGACTGCGCCGCGAAGTATCGCGTTTTCGGAATTGATCATCGGCGGCCCATCTTCATACACCACTTCGGCCACGTCGCCGAGCTGTACTTCTCCCAATGCGGATGGAATCGGAATTCTTTTGATCTGATCGATGCTGTTGCGGTAATCCTGCGCGATGCGCACGTTGATCGCAAAGCGCCTTCTTCCTTCAATGGTCTGCCCGGCGGGCGCACCGCCCAGAGCACCTTCAACTGTCTGGTTGAGATCGTCCACTGAAATTCCCAACCTTGCCATCGCCTCACGGTTTGCATTAACCGAAATGTACTTTCCACCGGTTACGGGTTCAACATACAAATCGGAAATGCCGGGAGTTCCTTCCAGTTCGGTACGGATCCGCTCTGAAACGGCCGCAATGGAATCGAGCCGCTGGCCAAATACCTTTACGCCCACATCCGTCCGGATCCCGGTTGCCAGCATATTGATCCGGTTGATAATTGGCTGCGTCCATCCATTTACAACTCCGGGAATCTGGAGCTTCGAATCCAGTTCGGTAATTATATCCTGTTTGGTGAATCCTGCTCTCCATTCAGATTTTGGTTTCAGCATAATAATCGTTTCGATCATACTGATGGGCGAATTATCCGTCGCCGTGCTGGCTCTTCCGGCCTTACCCAATACCTTGTCTACTTCCGGAACCGATTTAATGATTTTGTCCTGCACCTGCAGGATCCGCTTGGCTTCGGCATTTGAGACATCGGGAAGAGTAACGGGCATAAACAATATGCTTTGTTCATCCAGCGGGGGCATGAATTCGGTACCCAGGCTTTTTAGCAGTGGAATAGAAATGAGCAATGCAATAATATTTATGGCCAGCGTGGTTTTCCGCCATTTCAAAATCTTACGGATGATGGGTTCATACAGGCGCTCGAGGAAGCGATTCACCGGATTGGCTGAATCGGAACGAAACTTCCCTTTCATAAAAAAGGAAATCAGTACCGGCGCAAGAGTAAGAACCAGCAGTGCATCCACGATCAGAATAAAGGTTTTCGTGTATGCGAGCGGGTGAAACAACTTCCCTTCCTGCCCGGTGAGCAAAAACACCGGAAGAAAAGAAGTGATGATAATCACCGTCGAAAAGAATACACCGCGGGAGACCTGTTTACTGGATTTCTCGATAATTTCCAGTCGCTCTTTTTCCGGCACCCTGATGGTTTTTTTATTGGCTGATTCCATTTTAATTTATATTGATTGTCCGTTGTTCTGATTTAATTCCTGCTGGCGTTCGGCCAGATGCTTGTACGCATTTTCACTCATGATGATCCCATTGTCTACAATAACCATAATCGCCAGGGCAATACCGGTGAGCGACATTATATTGGAGGAAATGTCAAATGCATTCAGCAGGATAAAACTAACGGCAATGGTTACCGGAATTTGAATGATAATGCTCAGCGCGCTTCGCCAGTGGAAAAGAAAAACGATCACGATCAGGGAAACCACGATCATTTCTTCAATCAGCGTACGGCGTATCGAATCAATGGTTTCACCGATCAGTTCGCCCCGATCGTAAACGATATTAAACTTCACCCCTTCCGGTAAACCGGCAGCCACCTCTTTCATCTTTTTCTTCACATCCCCGATCACGGCAGCGGCGTTTTCACCATAGCGCATCACCACAATCCCGCCTGCTTTTTCACCTTCCCCGTTGTAATCGAAAATTCCCAGTCTGCTTTCGCCGGTCATTTGTACAGAAGCCAGATCCCTGATCCGGACTGAAATCCCCTTCTGATTTTTCACCGGAATTTTTTCGATTTCTTCCATTGATTTCAGGTAACCCGCGGTTTTGATCACATAACCGATATCGCTGAGTTCAAACTTACCGCCGCCGCTTTCATTGTTGTTGCTGCGAACGGCGGCAATGATATCATTTACCGGAACACCATAATAGAGGAGCTTATTCGGATCAACGGTCACCTCGTATTGTTTCTGAAATCCGCCGAAGGAGGCGATCTCACTCACACCCGGAACATTCTGCAGCGCAAACTTTACGTACCAGTCCTGGATGGCGCGGATTTCACCCAGATCCATCGAAGGGGCTTCAAGTGTGTACCATAAAATATGGCCAACCCCCGTTCCATCGGGGCCCAGTTGGGGTGTAACCCCTTCCGGCAAACTGTTGCCGACGGTGCTTAGTCTTTCCAGCACCCGCTGCCGGGCCCAGTATATTTCCACATCATCTTCAAAAATGATATAGATAAAACTCATTCCAAACATGGAGCTTCCCCGAACATATTTCACGCCGGGCAGACCCTGCAGATTGGTGACCAGCGGATAGGTAACCTGGTCTTCCAGAAGTTGCGGCGATCGCCCCATCCATTCGGTAAAAACAATTACCTGATTTTCGGAAAGATCGGGGATCGCATCAACGGGATTTTTCTGTACCGCAAAAATTCCCCAAATGAAAACAGCCACTGAAATAGCCAGGACGATATAACGGTTGTGTAATGACCAGGAGATAACGCGATGTACCATAGATGTACATTTAAACAATAAATAAACCTGTTAGAATAAACGCATGGATGCCCAGGGACAAAATGAAGCTTGTTCATACCCTAAGGCATGATAATATTTCCCCTGTAAGTTCTCAGATCCGGTATGTGCAATGGAGAATCCGGATCGGCCTTTGATCTGGATAAAGCGAATCAGCGCTCGCAATAAGTGATGATAAGGAGGGCTGAACTTCGTAGAGATGATTTAAAAAAATAACCGAAAGCATTACAACCGGCGATGTAATCTGGACCTTTAAGCCCTGAAAAAGTTGCTGTTCGTTATCAGATAGCGTAAATTCATGGGTATCGCTGCAACAGCCGTTTTCACTGTTCTGCGATTTATCCATACCGCAGTTGCCGCAATTCTCATCCTGCGACTGGCTGGTGCTTACATCTACCAGACTGCCCATGCAATAATGGTTGTAAACGGTGGCGCCGGAGGCACTCAGCAGATAAAACACCGATAATATGGTAAGAATGAACTTTTGCATGGAGCAGGATGCAAAATTAGTCAAAACCCCCAACAATACTGTTAAAATTTGGTAATTCGATCTTTTCCGGGGAAAAATTGGCGGCAATAAAACCATTTATACAGGATCAAATTGCTGGCATGTTCTTTTAATATTTGATCATATGATTGTAACAGAAGAACAAAAAAGGGAAGCCAATTCTTTTTATAAAGAAGCGATAGAGCTGCTGCATGAAACCGGGGCCGATTTTATGCTCGGAGGCGCATTCGCCATGTTCCATTATACCGGCATCTATCGGGATACAAAGGATCTCGACATATTTTGCAAGGCCAGTGAGTACCCGAAAATCCTGAAATTTTTCGCCGAAAAGGGATATAAAACCGAACTCACGGATGTCCGCTGGCTGGCGAAAGTGTTCAAAGGAGATTACTTCATCGATATCATATTCGATACGGTGAACAATATCTGCCGGGTGGATGACACCTGGTATCAGCATGCCACCCATGGCACGCTGCTGGGATGTAAAGTGAAGCTGATTCCGGCGGAAGAACTGATCTGGTGCAAGCTCTATGTCCAGAATCGCGAAAGATACGATGGCGCCGATGTGAACCATATCATTCTCCAGTATGGACGGAATTTAAACTGGGAGC
>JAEZAY010000006.1 GCA_023427575.1 Bacteroidota bacterium
CATTTTACCCGGACAGCAATGATTATCACATTATCACATTATCACATTTGCACATTATCGCTGCCGTTCATTTTCAATTTTCTTAACGGATTTCTGCCGAAGCCCGGGGGAATACATTTCACCCGGACACCACTGATTTCCGCATTATCACATTATCAAATTATCAAATTATCACATTATCACTACCGTCCGGTTTTGAATTAGCACATTGGCACATTGGCACATTTGCACATTGTCATTCCCTTCCTGGCAATTGTTTTCGGAGAAGATTGATTTCCTGTTGCAGCGTTTCAATCTTTTGCAGGAGCCCGTTGATCACATCCAGTCCTTCCAGATTAATTTCAAGATCATGATGGAGCCGGATCATTTTTTCGATCCCGGGAATCTGGTCGGCTTCCAGAAATCTTCCCTCTTCCACAATCACCAGTTCTGCCATTCCATACTCACATAAGGATTCAATAAAACGCTCATCGATATGATAGTGAATGCAAAATTCAGTAACCGGGATCAGATCTGCTGAATACATAAGTTGTTACTTTAGCCTGGATAATTGGGTGAACAGTTCTTTTTCTTTATCGGTAAGTCCGGTAGGTATCTGTACCGAGTATGTGATGAACAGGTCGCCAAACACAGAATCTGATTTGTATTGCGGAAATCCTTTTCCTTTCAATCTTACTTTGGTTCCGTTCTGCGTTTCGGGTGGAATTCTGAGTTTCAGTTTGCCGCTGAAACTGTCGATGGTGATTTCGCCTCCGAGTACGGCCGTGTACAGGTCAATCTCGACGGTTTTGTACAGATCATTGCCTTTTCGCTGAAATCCATCCGTTTCCTGTACAATAAAGGTGATGTACAGATCGCCGTTGGGACCGCCATTTACGCCTTTTCCCCCATGTCCCTTTAAACGGATCTTTTGACCGTTCTCTATACCTGCCTGAATGGTAATGCGGATGTTTTTCCCATCCACGGTGATGGTTTGTTGATGCGTTGTATAAGCCTGGCGCAAACTGATGGTCAGTTCCGCTGTATAGTCGGCACCGCGATAGGCTGCCTGCGAACGCCGTCGGCCCCCGCCAAACATTGATTCGAAAAAATCTGAAAAACCTTCCCCTTCAAACGAGTCTCCAAAAGGCGAAGCACCCGCCCGCTCCTGCTGTTGCCGACGCTGTTTTTTCGCTTCTTCAAACTGATCGGCATGCTCCCAGTCCTTACCGTATTGATCGTATTTTTTTCTTTTTTCCGGATCGCTTAAAACTTCGTTGGCTTCATTGATTTGCTGAAATTTTTTATGCGCTTCATGATCGTTGGGATTCAGATCCGGATGATGTTTTCTTGCCAGTTTCCGATAGGCTTTCTTAATGTCTTCTCCGTTCGCGGTTTTATCAAGTCCCAGTACCTTATAGTAATCGATAAATTCCATCTGATAAATTTACAGAATTCCCAACTTGATTTTTTTGTTCCTGTGGAAAAGTAAAAACCAAAAATCATCGAAATGCTAAATTTTTTAGTATTTTTGAGTCGGATTTAAATGTGACCGTATGGGATTTCCGTCGCCTGCCAAAGATTACCAGGAAGAAGTTATTGATCTTTCCAAAGAGCTGGTTCAAAGACCCTCTTCAACCTTTTATGTTCGCGTAAAGGGCGATAGCATGGTGAATGCCTGCATTCCCGATAATGCCTTGCTGGTGATCGACCGGGCGATCAGGCCGGCCAGTGGAATGATCATCGTGGCCGTGCTGAACGGGGAATTTACGGTGAGGCGTTTGCTGCGGGTAAACCGTTATTGGGTGCTGCATCCGGAAAACGCGCAATATAAGCCGCTTCGGATCAGCACAGATATGGAGTTTTTGGTTTGGGGCGTTGTAACGGCCATCATCATTCAGCCATACAAGGCAAAATCATGATTGCGTTGGTGGATTGCAATAATTTTTATGCATCCTGTGAACGAATTTTTAATCCGGCCCTGAATGGGAGACCCGTTGTGGTATTAAGCAATAACGACGGATGTGTGATTGCGAGAAGTGAGGAGGCCAAGGCCCTGGGCATTGCAATGGGTACGCCCTCGTTTTTTGTGGAAGATTTCCTGAAGAAAAATGCCGTAGCCGTGTTTTCATCAAATTATACGTTGTACGGCGACCTCAGCGATCGGGTGATGAATACCCTGCACCAGTTCGCCGATCAGGTGGAAGTTTATTCGATTGATGAGGCTTTTCTTGACCTGAGCGGAATGGCCTATTGCAACCTGAAGGAATACGCAAGAAAGGTGAAAAGAACCATTAAGCGCAATGTCGGCATTCCGGTGTCGATTGGCATAGCGCCCTCCAAAACCCTGGCCAAAATGGCGAATCGTTTTGCAAAAGGAAGGCCCGCCAACCAGGGCGTGCACATTGTGGATTCGGAGGATAAAAGAATAGAGTTGCTGAGGCAGACCGAGGCTGGTGAGATCTGGGGCATCGGCCCGCAGTTCACCCAGTTGTTCAAACGGCTTGGATTTAAAACGGCCTTCGATGTTTCGGCCATCCCGGAAGACTGGATGCGTAAAAACCTGTCGGTGAAAGGCCTTCGGCTGCTGAAGGAACTGCAGGGAACTTCCTGTATTGAACTGGAAGACATGCCCGCATCCAAAAAAGCCGTTTGCGTGGCCCGCGGATTCGGCCAGTTGCTGGCGGGCAAATCAGAGATTCAGGAGGCCCTTTCGAATTACACCAGCCGCTGTGCGGAAAAATTGCGGGCGGAAAAATCAGTCACCCGCCTGGTGCATGTGTTTTTGCAAACCAATGCACACCGGCAGCAGGACGCGCAGTTGAACCGCTCGATCAATATCCGGCTGACGGCTCCAACCAACAGCACCAATTTGTTGTTGAAATATGCCGCGCAGGCCCTTGATCACTTGTATAAACCCGGCTATAACTATAAAACGGTGGGCATCATGGCCATGGACCTGGTTTCGGAATCGGCGGTTCAAACGGATTTATTCGAAGAGCAACCCGGTGGAAAGAGCGTGGAATTAATGAAATCGCTGGACACCATTAACCGTCAGTTTGGGAAAGAATCGGTGCGATTCGTGAGCCAGGGGTTTTCGGAAAAGTGGAAGTTGCGGCAGATGAAACTTTCGCCCTGTTATACAACCAGGCTGGAGGATATTTTAACCATCAATATATGATGCATAATCCATTGGTTCTTCATTCGGAAAAATTACTGCATGCGCAGATAAAATCCGGCTATAGTTTTTTTGTCCGCCAGAGCTTTCCGCGGGGATGTATTTCTTCCGGCACGGAGAAAAAAGCCGCTTTCCTGATCACGCATTACAATGATCTGAACCGTGCAAACGTCCATCTTGAAGCTCTGCCGACTGATTTTTACCGCAAATGTTACGATCTGCGAATGGCGGAGGAAAAGGAAAAATTGCTGATAGCAGTAAACCAGCCGGCGGGCTACGCCATCTATGCGCCATTGTTGCGTCATCCCTGGAAACCCGGGAACCTGCTGGCGGGGCGGATCCGGGAGTATGTTGAAACGGTATTGCACTGGAACCCGGATAAGCACCGGGGCTTGAAAGCCGATCTCTTCCTGCAGTTCGGCGAATTGTTTATCACTTTAAAATCGGGAAGCCAGGAAGCAAAGATCCGGCTGGAAGAAATTGATCCGGTGGTGGGGATGACAGATTCAATCCCAAAATCTGCCGCTGCCGGATAAGCCGGGATGAAAATGATGCTGGGAAACAAGTCTTATTTTTGTTTTAAAGCAGTTGCAGCTTTAAAACAATGAACACATGTGTTACGATGTATCATTTTCTTCCAGTATTGAGTTGATAACAGATTACCTGCCGGAGATTGAAATAGAAAACATGCCGGAGTTTTCATTTGACTTAAATGTTCATGTGCAGGCGCAGGCATACCGGAAATGCGGGGTCATTTTATGGGAGGATGGAAAATATAAATTCCGGTTTTTTGAATGGGGACTGATTGCCGATTACATGCAATCGCCGGAATCGCTTCGAAAATACCGGCCCATGATGTGCAATGCACAAAGTGAAAAGGTTTTGGGTGATACGCGCTCCTACTGGCACCGGATTCGTCAACAGCGTTGTCTTATCCCGGTGACGGGAATTTATGAACACCGCCATATTGCGGGATGGAAGAAAAAAGTTCCTTATTATGTTCGGTTGAAAAACCGCGAACTGTTTTGTATTCCGGGTTTATATCAGTACTCGCCGATTCCGGATCCCGAAACCGGGGAGTTGACCGGCACTTTTACCATGCTTACCAGAAAGGCAAATAATTTAATGGCACAGATTCACAATGGAGAACCCAATGCCGGGAGAATGCCCCTCTTTTTGCGAAACCGGGAAATGGAATTGCGATGGCTGGATCCCCGATTGACTGAGGTGGAAATGAATGAAATTTCAAATTTTGAAATTCCTTCGGAAGAATTGATCTATCATACGGTTCATACCATTCGCACCACGAAGCCCAGACCGGATGAAAAATATAAAAACGAGTTCTTTGAATGGCCCAATCTACCGGCAATTGAAATCTAGGCGGTACCAGCCCTGTGTGATTCTAAACCGGGCTAACGTAAAAAGTGTTATAAAGAATTTGCAAAATAGGTCATTTTCCGGGCCTGGAGAATAGTGATTGAGCCTGAGGTCGGATTTCAGTTTGGATGCATTCTTTGCACGCTTTGCTTTCCCTTTTATTTTTCCTGCAAAGCATGTAAGAAAGGCAAAGCAGGTAAGGACGCCTGAGTCCAGAATACCGACTTGATTCGACTTCCGGCTAAATAAAAACAAGGCAAAAGAATATAGGCCTGCAATGAATGACTTAGGAGTCAGGAATCATTTCCTGACTCTGGCAACTACTATATTTATTTTACACGCTCCGTTTAAATTTTCTGAACGGATTTTTTCCGAAACCCACTGAAAACATTTACCCGGACAATAATGTGAAACAGATGCTGAATACAAAAAAAAGAAAAAAACCAGGGTATGGGTTAAGCGGTGAGACTAACCAAATATTTAGCAAGTTTCGGGTTTTTTCTCATCGGGGCTTACTCCAAATTTGTGGTATAAAAAGAACTGAATGAACGCACAAAATCAACTTGATTATAATCGGATTGCCGGAGCCATCGAATACATCAAAACCAATTTCAGGACTCAGCCCAACCTTGATGAACTGGCTGCAGAGGTACATTTAAGTCCTTACCATTTCCAACGTTTATTC